>CANINJ010000017.1 GCA_947468985.1 Bacteroidota bacterium | reverse complement strand
CCAGCCGAAATTTGATAATCTCTTAATGAACGTTTTTGAATATAGAAACCTTCAAATTTTCGTATTTTTTCTTGAAAGGCAGCATATTCTAACTTATTCAATTGCGGTAAAAAAACTGACGGAAGTCTGGGACTGTAAATTTTGGCTTTTGCCATTTTTTCAATGAAATATTCCTTTGTAATGTTTAATAATTGACAAAATTCAGTGGTATCAATTTTTTTTAAGTCACGGGGAATTATCATGATGTCATAGGAAGGCTGGTTTGCAACCAATAATTTCCCGTACCTGTCATAAATATAACCTCTTTCAGGATAGTCATATTTTATCTTGATTGCATTATTATCTGATTTTAATTTGAAGGTATCATTGACAACTTGAAGATAAAAAATACGTATCAAAAGCAAGGAAGTTGCAATGATAATAATTAAGGGAAGTAACGCTTTTCTCATCTTCGACTTGGCTTAAATATATAAATTAAGACGATGCACATTAGCAATGTAAATAGTGTTCCAAGAATGGTTCTAAGTAAAATGTCCCAAAGTGAACTTAATTGAAAAACTTCTAATATAAATAGTGAGAAATGATGAATAATTACAGCAATTAATAAAAATGAAAATCGTTCGGGTGTTAGTACATCGTTTATTTTAACGGTTTGATACTCATAACTTAATCCGAAAGCGAATTTAAATATATAAGGTCTTGAATACGCTAATATTAAGCAAGAAGCTGCGTGCACTCCGCCAGAATTACTAAATAAATCCATTGTGATTCCTAATAAAAAACTTGAAATAATCAGCATTGGTTTATTTCCGTTTACAGGATATAAAATTATAAAAAGGATATATGGAAATGGGTTTATATAGCCAAATAAATCAATATTATTGAAGATAACGATCTGTGCGGTAAGCAACAAGAAAAACCGAACGAAATTCATTATAACAGCACTATTCATTTTTAGTTTGTTTCTCTAAATTAATAATTTCTTCTCGATTTTTACTTTTAATGATGTACACGTGACCCAAATTTGTCATATCATTAAACAGTTTCACATTCAGAGTATAATAATTGGTTTGGTTGTCAATAAAAATTTTATCGATTGTTCCAATATTTATATTTTCTGGAAAAATAACCGATTGTCCACCAGTTACAATTGTGTCTCCTTTTCTTATGGCTGCCAATCTTGGAACATCAATTAACTGAACAAATCCAGTGCTTTTTCCGTCCCAAATCAGAGAACCAAAATGATTAGTTTTCTTGATTTTAGCATTGATTTGGGATTTCCGATTTAAAATACTTACAATCGTAGCATAGTTTTGGGAAGTTTTATCTACGATTCCTACGATTCCTAAACTATTTATTACGCCCATATCTGATTTAATTCCAGCTTTTTCACCACTATTTATGGTGATGTAATTTTCATAGACATTGTAAGAATTATGAATCACTTTTGAAACGATAATATTTACTTTGTCAACACCTTTTATACTGTCGATTTTTGGAACTAAAGTAGAATCTTTGATGTTGAATAATAAGCTTTTCAAACGAGCATTTTCTGTTGCAAGAATTTCATTTTGAGTTTGTAAATTTAAGTATTCACTTACTCTATTAATACGTTCATACACACCACCACTAAGGAAATTGGCTGATGAAATGACCTTGCTCCTGTGAAAAGAATGCGATTGAATTGTTAAGACTAACGAAACTAACAAAAGCAGCAAAAACAGCAAGCGATTACTGTTTTTAAATATAAAATTGAATATTTGCTGCATCTACTATGCGTATTATTTTATTAAAATACTTCTAAATCTTGGAATGTCTTTCAACGCCATTCCGGTTCCTCGAACAACCGCTCTTAAAGGATCTTCAGCAATATAAACTGGTAAATCTGTTTTTTGAGAAATCCTTTTATCCAAGCCGCGTAACATAGAACCACCACCTGCAAGATAAATACCTGTATTGTAAATATCGGCTGCTAATTCTGGGGGTGTTTGAGATAATGTTTCCATCACCGCATCTTCAATTCTTTGAATCGATTTGTCTAATGCTTTTGCAATTTCTCTATAAGAAACAACTACTTGTTTTGGTTTTCCAGTCAATAAATCACGTCCTTGAACAGAATAATCATCTGGAGGAGTTTCTAAATCTTCTATTGCAGCGCCAATTTCAATTTTTATTTTTTCAGCTGTACTTTCTCCAACAAATAAGTTGTGTTGTGTACGCATGTAATATATAATGTCATTTGTAAATACATCACCTGCAATTTTTACAGATTTGTCGCAAACAATTCCTCCAAGTGCAATTACCGCAATTTCAGTTGTTCCACCACCGATGTCAACAATCATATTTCCTTTAGGTTGCATAATATCAATTCCAATTCCGATAGCGGCTGCCATTGGTTCGTGAATTAAATACACTTCTTTTCCGTTTACTCTTTCGCAAGATTCTTTAACGGCGCGCATTTCCACTTCTGTAATTCCAGAAGGAATACAAACCACCATACGAAGGGCAGGCGTAAACATTCTTTTTTTCAACGCAGGAATACTTTTGATAAACATACTTATCATTTTTTCCGATGCATCAAAATCTGCAATAACTCCATCTTTTAAGGGACGAATGGTTTTTATATTTTCATGGGTTTTACCTTGCATCAAATTGGCTTCTTTTCCAACAGCAATAATTTTGCCTGTAATTCTATCACGAGCAACAATGGAAGGGGAATCAATGACAACTTTACCGTTGTGAATGATTAATGTGTTTGCGGTACCAAGGTCTATCGCGATATCCTCAGTCATGAAATCAAAAAATCCCATAAGTCTTTTAAGGGTTTAGTTATGTTTATAAAAAAAAATTATTTACAAAGTTAAACAAATTAATGTTTAAAATGACGTGTTCCTGTAAATACCATTGCAACTTTATTTTCATTGCAATAATTTATGCTTAATTCGTCCTTTATAGAACCTCCGGGCTGAATAACGGCGGTGATTCCAGCGTGTTTTGCAATTTCCACACAATCAGGAAAAGGAAAAAAAGCATCGCTTGCCATTACGGCGCCATTTAAATCAAAACCAAAGGTATTTGCTTTCTCAATTGCTTGTTTCAATGCGTCAACTCTTGAGGTTTGACCTGTTCCCGAAGCGATTAAGGTTTTGTTTTTTGCAAAAACAATCGTGTTTGATTTTGTGTTTTTACAAATTTTAGACGCAAATATCAAATCTTCAATTTCTTGAGAAGTTGGTGCTGTAATTGTAACTGTTTTTAAATCAGATTTAGTATCTGTAATATAATTTTTATCTTGTACCAAAAGTCCATTCAAGCAAGTTCTAACTTGTTTTGTTGGCAATTCAACTTCTTTTTGAACCAAGATAATTCTGTTTTTCTTTTGTTCTAAAATTGCAATTGCTTCTTCATCATAACTTGGAGCAATTACTACTTCGCAAAATAAGGCATTTATTTCATTTGCAGTAGCAACATCAATTTTTCCGTTGGCAATTAAAACGCCTCCAAAAGCAGAAGTTGGATCGCAAGCCAAAGCCGCTAAATACGCTTCTGTCATTGTGTTTTTTGTAGCCAATCCGCAAGCGTTATTGTGTTTTAATATTGCAAATGTTGGAGTTTCATCTTTAAATTCTAATATCAAATTTACCGCAGCATCAACATCTAATAAATTATTATACGACAATTCTTTTCCGTGTAATTTGGTAAACATTGCGTCAAAATCTCCAAAGAAATACCCTTTTTGATGCGGATTTTCTCCATATCTCAATACTTGTCCGTTTGCAATACTTTCTTTAAAATAGGTTTCGTCTGTATTGAAATAATTAAAAATAGCGGCGTCATAATGCGAGGAAACGTGGAATGCTTTAGTGGCAAATAGTTTTCTGTCTTCTAATGTAGTTGCGCCATTTTGATTGGTAATTAAATCTAAAAGTTGGCTGTATTCATTTACCGATGCAACAATTACGGTGTCTTTGAAATTTTTTGCGGCAGCACGAATTAACGAAATACCACCAATGTCAATTTTCTCAATACTATCTGCTTCAGAAGCTCCCGAGGCAACCGTTTTTTCAAAGGGATATAAGTCCACAATTACCAAATCAATCTGTGGAATATTGAATTCTTCCATTTGTTGTACATCGCTTTCGTTGTCTTGACGGTTCAAAATTCCGCCGAAAATTTTTGGGTGCAATGTCTTTACGCGACCACCAAGAATGGATGGGTAAGAAGTTACATCTTCAACAGGAACTACTGGAATTCCTAAGTTTTTTATGAAATCTTCGGTTCCTCCAGTGGAATAAAGCGTTACATTTTGTTCGTGTAATTTTCTTACGATTGGCTCTAATCCGTCTTTTGAAAAAACCGAAATTAAAGCAGATTGAATTGTTTTTGTAGTGTTCATTGTGTAGTTAGATTTAAAAGTGCAAAAGTAGTTTTTTTATTAGAAATTTAAGTCAAATACGATTGATAAAATTGTAACTTATTGACCTCTTTTCAACATTTTTTTTGCAAGTTTAAAATAATCGTAATGAATTGTGTTTTAAACTCAAACGAAGAGTTTTATTTCCGTTTTAAGGCGGTTAAATTCCTTTCAAAACTTCCTCAAAATTAGTTGTCGGCAACAAACACGTTTGGTTTTGACAAACATAAAATAGGGTTTCATTTTTAACAAAACGGTCTTTTAAAAAGGGTAGGGAAGTAGCGACTTTTGTTCCTGCAATAACTAAATTAGGAAGGTAGTTCTGATTGATTTTGGATAAATATTCCAATGCTTTTTCTCCGCAAACCCCTAATTCCTTATTTTGTTCGGAATAATTCATAAATACATTCAGCCAATTCGAATATCCCGATGGATAATCAATGTTTGGAATGATTTGTTTAAGCATTTTCATACAAATAGTCTCATAATAGGAATTATGAAAATAAATACCCAGTTTGAATAAATTATTTGCCATCACCGAATTGGAAGCTGGAATTACATTGTCTTCGGTTTCAAAATGAGTAGTAATAATAGGCGCGTCAATTTTGGAAGTAAAGGCAAAAAATCCTGACTTTTCATCAAAAAAAGTATCGAAACAATAATCGGTTAATTGCTTGGCATTTTGTAGCCATTTTTCATCTAATGTCACTTCGTAAAGTGTAATAAAAGCTTCAATTACAAAACAATAATCTTGAAGATAACCGTTTATTGTGCTTTTTCCATTCTTATAATTATGGTATAAATTGCCGTCTGGTGTCCATTGTTTTTCAATGATGAAAGTTGCATTTTTAATGGCGATTTCTAAATAATTGGCATCGCCCAAAGCTTTATAAGCATCCACAAAACCTTTTAACATTATGGCATTCCAAGACGTCAATGCTTTATCGTCTAATCTTGGTTTGCTTCTTTTTTCACGTTCAATAAAAAGCAATTGTTCCCAAGTTTTTTTCTTGGATTGCAATTCAGAAAGCGAGATTTTATTTTGGATTGCAATGGCTTCCAATTCCTGATTTTGAATTAAAACATAATTGCCTTCTTCCCAATAACCAAATTCATTGACATTGAAAACCTGACGGAACAATTCGAAATCATCTTTCAGAATATTTTGTAATGTTGCTTCTTTCCAAACATAAAAAGCACCTTCTTCCAAGTGTTGCTTTTCATTCAAACTATCGGCATCTAAGGCGCAGAAAAACCCATTTTCAGCATTGGTTAATTCTCTTAAAATGAAAGTCAATGTTTTTTTGACAACCTCTTTGTACAAAGGTTTTTTTGTTAGTCTATAGGCGTCGGCATACAACGAAACCAATTGTCCGTTGTCATAAAGCATTTTTTCAAAGTGAGGAACGTGCCATTTCATATCGACCGAATAGCGAGAAAATCCGCCGTCAACGGTGTCGAAAAGTCCGCCAAAAGCCATTTTTGTCAAGGTAAGATTTACGAAATCCAACACTTCCTGATTTTGTTTTTGATGCCCGTATCGCAATAGAAATTGATAATTATTGGGCATCATAAATTTTGGTGCACGTGCCATTCCGCCAAATTCCAAATCGAAACTTTTAATCCATTTTTCGATTAAGGGTTCAATGCTATTTTGGTTTAAATCGTCCGATGAAATTTCCGTCTTTGACATTCCTAAACTTTCAATTCCAAGGTGTAATTTTTCGGCATACCCAATCATTTTTTCGGGTTGCGATTGATACATTTCTTGAAGCTGTTCTAACGTTGAAATCCATTCGTCTTTTCGGAAATAGGTGCCGCCCCAAACGGGTCTTCCATCGGGAAGTGCCACAATATTTAGTGGCCAACCGCCTCGTCCTGTCATTATTTGAACGGCTTTCATATAAACTGCATCAACGTCGGGACGTTCTTCTCGATCCACTTTTATGTTGATGAAATGCTGGTTCATTGTTTGTGCCACTTCATCATTTTCAAAACTTTCGTGTTCCATTACATGACACCAATGGCACGCCGAATAACCAATACTAACGATGATAAGTTTGTTGTGTTCTTGGGCTGTTGCTAACGAGTTTGAGTTCCACGCTTTCCAATGCACAGGATTGTTTGCGTGTTGCAAAAGATACGGACTGGTTTCGGAATGTAGTTCGTTCATGTTATGTTTTTTAGCCCAGATTACTTCACTTAACTTTTATTTTCTTCGGAGTTCAGTGAACTTCGTTTGCAGTGAAAATCCCACGCTTTTGGGCGTGGATTGCAACAAATAGTTGGAAACCTGCCCGCCGGCAAGCAGGTAGCTCCTAAAAATAAAAAAAGTGTTTCTAAAAACGCTAATTTATTAATAATAAAGTTAGGCGTTTACGGCTTCTACTTTAATTTCTTCGTCTTTTAGCATGTCTTTTAGCATGTTTTCAATACCACTTTTTAGAGTGAAAGTTGAAGAAGGGCAGCCGTTGCAAGCGCCTTGTAGGATTACCTTCACACGTTTTTCTTTTTCATCGTAGGAATCGAACAGGATATTTCCACCATCGGCAGCGACCGCAGGTTTTACATATTCTTCCAAAATATTGATAATTTGTTGCGAAGTAGTGTCTAAATTATCAAAGTTTTTAATTTGCTGTTTCTCTTGTTTTGTATCGGTTACCAATAGGGTTTCGTCTAAAACGATACCGCCATTTTCTATGAATTGCTTGATGAACGAACGCAATTCCAAGGTAATTTCGTTCCATTCGTTGACTTCATATTTGGTTACAGAAATGTAATTTTCATCGATGAAAACTTCCTTTACATACGAAAAATTGAATAGGGCTTTCGCCAATGGCGAGGCTGCTGTAGCATCAATATTTTTGAATTCGATAGCATTTTTGGTTAACATTCTGCTCACAACAAATTTCAGGGCTGCTGGATTTGGCGTGGTTTCACCATAAACCGTGATGGGCTGCTTCTTTGATTTGTTTTCGTCAACTGTGATAATAACGCCGCCATTATTGACAAATTCTTCAATTTGTTCGGCAACAGCATCTTGCACATCTTCCCATTCTACGATTGTGTAGCGTTCAATGGCGATAAAATTTCCAGAGATGTAAACCGTTTTTACGAATGGCAAGTAGAATAATTGTTGTGCGAGAGGCGATGCTTTGGCTTCGTCAATGTTTTTGAACTCAAAACTTTCGTTTTGGGTAATGAAATCTTGAAATTCAAACTTTAGAATTGCAGGATTTTGGGTGCTTTTTATAGTGATTTTTGTCATTTTTATGATTTTAATTTCTTTAAATTGAAAGTTACAAAGGTAAATCATTTCAATTAATTTTGCTTTGAATTCATAAAAGGAATGCCTATTTTTTTGTTAAAAATGCAGATTGATTATTTAATTCCTTTTCCTGATTTTTTTAAATGTTATTTTGTTTTAAATATATTACGTTGCGTTAGATTAATTACCCAAAAATTTATATATTTGACCGCTATATTTTAGTAAATGAATAGAATTTAAATTCTAAACTAAATTTTACTTTTTTTAAATTAATTGCCTTTTATGAGGTTTGTCAATATAAAATACTACAATTTTTTTAATAATATAGCTTAATAATAATAGATATTCCACCTTAATAAAAGATTAAATAAAAATGAATTTTAAAAAATTATATTTATTAGCTTTACTATTTATTGCTCAAATTTCATATTCTCAAGAAGGAGTTGCGATATATACAGATTATCTATCTGATAATTATTATTTAATCCATCCCTCAATGGCAGGCGCATCAAGTTGTGCAAAAATTAGATTAACTTCTCATACGCAATGGATTGGACAAGGAGATGCTCCAGGTCTACAAACATTAAGTTTCAATGGTAGTTTAGATGACAGCAATGGTGCTGGTATTATTCTTTTTAATGATAAAAATGGTTATCATTCTCAAAAGGGAATGAAATTAACGTATGCACATCACATCATGTTTTCTAGAGATGACGTTGATTTAAATCAATTGTCTTTCGGTATTAGTGGAATTTTATTACAAAGTCAATTGGACGAAACGGAATTTAGAAATTCTGGAAATTATGACCCAATAGTTGATGGTACAATTGTTCAAAAAGAATCTTATTTCAATTTTGACATTGGAGCTTCCTATAATTACCTAGATTTTTACACTCATTTAACGGTTAAAAACGCAATTGAGACTAAAAGAAATATTTATACTGAATACGAAAGTGACAACCTTAAGAAAATTATTTTAAATGCCGGTTATACTTTTGGTGATTCAGAAACACTATTGTGGGAGCCTTCATTTATGTACCAAAGAATTCAAAAAACTAAAGAAAGTTCGATTGATTTAAACCTAAAAGTTTACAAACAATTAGATTTTGGAAAACTTTGGGGAGGTTTATCTTACAGAAGAAGTTTTGATGGAGCTCAATATACTTTAAATTCAAGTGTTGCAAGTCAATATTTACAAAATATATCCCCGATTATAGGGTTAAATTATCAAAATTTTATGTTTGCTTATACTTATACAAAACTAGTTGGGGATGTTCAGTTTGACAAAAGCGGTTTTCATCAAATTACAATTGGTATGAATTTATTCTGTAAACCAGAAAAATACCACTGTAATTGTCCAGCAATTAATTAAAATATTTATTACTGAACTAAGTCCCGATGAAAATCGGGACTATTTTTTTAAATTATGTTGATAAAATCTGTAAACGGGAAACATCCTTCAATTCCAGAGGATTGTTATGTTGCTGAAAACGCAACTATTATTGGCGATGTAACTTTCGGAACATCTTGTAGCGTTTGGTTTAACGCTGTAATTCGTGGCGATGTCAATTTCATTAAAATTGGTAATAAAGTAAACATTCAAGATGGAGCAATTGTTCATTGTACCTATCAAAAACACCCAACAATTATTGGGAATAATGTTTCAATAGGTCACAATGCAATAGTTCACGGTTGCACGATTCACGATAATGTTTTAATTGGAATGGGAGCTATTGTAATGGATAATTGCATTATTGAAAGTAATTCTATTGTTGCTGCAGGGTCTGTGATTACTCAAAACACAGTCGTTGAATCGGGAACAATTTGGGCGGGTGTTCCTGCAAAAAAAATAAAAGACATCAACCAATCTGAATTTGCGGGTGAAATTGAACGTATTTCTAACAACTATGTAATGTATTCAAGTTGGTTCAAAGAAGAATAAATTTTTTTATTTCAATTAAACTTTTTAAATTTGAAATAGTCTTATATAAA
This sequence comes from Bacteroidota bacterium, assembly GCA_947468985.1. Lineage (GTDB taxonomy): Bacteria > Bacteroidota > Bacteroidia > Flavobacteriales > Flavobacteriaceae > Flavobacterium. The sequence goes on along the minus strand of CANINJ010000017.1, from coordinate 3,750 downwards.
ACTCATTAAAACCAAATACTTATGAAACAAAAATTTTTATTAAAAATAGTAGCGCTAGTAGCTGTTGTTTTATTTGCAAGTTGTTCAAAAGACAACAACGATACGGCGAGTACTTTTACTTCTACCGATATCGCAACCAATGCTAAAATTGATCAAATTTCAAATGATGTTGCTGACATTATAGACGATCAATATGCAGAACAAAATCCAACTGGTAGAACAACTGCTGCTGTTGATGCGACATTATTACCTCCATGTGTTACTGTAAATACAACATTAACCAACACAACTTGGACAAGAAGAATCGATTTTGGAACAACTGGTTGTGCTGTGATGCCAAACGGAGCAGTACTAAGAGGTGTAATTATAATCAGTGGAAGTTTAAATTATGCACAACAAAATTATGTGATTTCGTATTCATTTGAGAATTTTTATCACAATGAAATTTTAATTCAAGGTAATAGAACTGTTACAAGATCACTTCAAAGTACCACTTATTATGCCGCTATTCACCCTGTGCACGTAATGGATATGAATATGACTTTTACTGTTCTTGGAGAGGTTTATACAAGAGTGGGAACAAGAACTAGAGAATGTATTGAAGGTTTTGACACAAGAGCAATTTGGAGTGACAATATATATGTGGTTACTGGTTCTTGGACTACTACTTTCCCGAACGGAAATGTACATAATAATACTATTTCGGATATAGAACCACTAAGAATCAGAATGAATTGTGATTACAGAATTGTTAAAGGAACAGTTAATATTACAAGACCAAATCATACCGCTGTTTTAGATTATGGTTCAGGAACTTGTGATAATATTGCTACAATTTCAATTGATGGAGGAGCGGCATTTTCATTTACTTTTGGAAATTAAAAAGAGTAAGAATTTTTAAATAAAAAAAACGTTCAGAATTTCTGAACGTTTTTTTTATACCTCTTTATTGGCTAATTGTCCGCAAGCCGCATCAATATCTTTACCACGACTTCTTCTCACTTTTGCCACTATATCATTTGCTGCCAAAGCTTTAATATAAGCATTTATTGATTCTTCAGATGCTTGTTGGAATTCGCCATCATCAATGGGATTGTATTCTATTAAATTTACTTTGCAAGGAACATATTTACAGAATTTTACTAAGGCATCAATTGACGCTTTATTGTCGTTAATTCCTTTCCAAACCACATATTCGTAGGTGATTTTGCTTTTCGTTTTATGGTACCAATATTCTAACGATTCCCGTAATTCGGATAAAGGAAAATTGGCTGAAAACGGCATAATTCGAGAACGAATTTCATCAATTGCTGAATGTAGAGAAACCGCCAATTTGAATTTCACCTCGTCATCAGCCAATTTTTTTATCATTTTTGGAACTCCCGATGTCGAAACCGTAATTCTTTTTGGAGACATTCCCAAACCTTCGTTAGAAGTAATCATTGCAATTGCTTTCAAAACATTGTTATAGTTCATAAGCGGTTCGCCCATTCCCATAAAAACAATGTTTGACAACGGATGATTATAATACAAACGACTTTCTTTGTCAATAGCAATAACTTGGTCGTAAATTTCTCCTGGTTCCAAATTTCGCATTCTTTTTAATCGTGCTGTTGCACAAAAATTACAATCTAAACTACAACCCACTTGACTAGAAACACAAGCGGTAGTTCGAGTATTTGTTGGAATTAAAACGCTTTCTACTACCAAACCGTCGTGCAAACGAACGGCATTTTTTACGGTTCCATCTGAACTGCGTTGCATTGTATCGACCTTAATATGGTTGATTACAAAGTTGTTTTCCAACATAGTTCGGGTTTCCTTAGAAACATTCGTCATGTCTTCAAAACTATGTGCTCCTTTGCTCCACAACCATTCATAAACCTGGTTTCCACGAAAGGCTTTATCTTGATTGGCTACAAAAAAATCACGTAATTGTTCTTTTGATAATGCCCTTATGTCTTTTTTCTCGATTTGCATAGTGCAAATTTAGTTTAAATTGTGGATTTGTTTATTTGATAATTTGATAACTTTGACAAAATATTTAAATTCAAATAGTAGATGCACTTTATATCCCAAGAATTAGAAGATTATATCGAACAACATTCTGAAAATGAACCTGCATTATTAGCGGCATTAAATAAGGAAACCTATCAAAAAATCTTGTTGCCAAGAATGCTCAGTGGTCACTTTCAAGGTCGTGTTTTGAGTATGCTTTCTAAATTAATTTGTCCCGTGAATATATTAGAAATAGGTACGTTTACTGGTTATGCAGCGTTGTGTTTGTGTGAAGGAATTCAAGAAAATGGGCAACTTCATACGATAGATATAAAAGAAGAATTGGTTGATTTTCAAAGAAAATATTTTGATAAATCTCCGTGGGGAAATCAAATTGTGCAGCATTTGGGAGAAGCAATTTCGATACTTCCAACATTAGAAATTAAATTTGATTTGGTTTTTATTGATGCTGATAAAGAAAATTATATCAACTATTTTGAGTTAATTCTTCCTAAAATGAATAAAGGGGGCATTATTTTATCGGATAATGTTTTGTGGAGCGGGAAAGTTTTAGGGCCTTTACAGAAAAATGATTTGAGTACGAAAGTACTTTTAGAATACAACAAATTATTGAAAAATGATAGTAGAGTGGAATCTGTTTTGTTGCCAATTCGCGATGGATTAACTGTGAGTCGGGTGCTTTAAAGTTGAACGTGATTATTAGAATAAATATCCTTTTGAATACGGATGCCATAGCCCAGATGGAAGGGAAAATCCCGAGCTTTTTTAGCGAGGATTTGGAATGACAGCTGGAAAAAGCTCCAAAAAATAATTAAATTGGAAAATATTTTTTCTGTGTGATTTGATATGTTTTGAACATCAAAAATCCTAAAATAAAACCACTTATATAGCCACAAATTATGTCTGTTGGATAGTGTAATCCTAAGTAAATTCGGCTATAGGCAAAGATTAGTGGCCAAAAAAAGAGCAATCCAAAATACTTGAATTTATCCTTGAGAATAAAGTATAAAAATGTGGCAACTGCCATTGTATTTGCTGCGTGACCTGAGAAAAAACTAAAGGTTTCGCTTGATTTTACGACTCTAATTAAAGTATTGATTTTTGGGTCGCTGCAAGGACGAAGGCGGTGAAATCCGAATTTAAATAGATTGGTGATTTGATCTGAAATTGCGACTAAAACTATTACGAATAGCAGTAAATATAAGGTTTGTTTCACCCCCAATTTTCTATAAATAAAATAGAGTAAAACTAAAAAAAGAGGAATCCAATTGGTTTGTTTCGTGATTTGTAGCCATATTCCGTCGAACATTGGCGAGCCTAAACTATTCAGGTAAAAAAATAATTCTTTATCGAGCGTTAGGATTTTTTCAAGCATTACGAATCGCGTTTTATAGGGCCTTCACTTTCGGGAGTTTCTACTTTTGGGGTTTCAATTTTAGCATTTTCTATAATTGGAGTTGTTTCTTTCAACAAATTATCCTTTGCTTTATTGATTTCTTGTGTGATATTTCCTGTGAAGTCAGTTAATGATTTTGTGTCTAATCCATTTGCATCGGCTCCTTTTTGAATTTCACTTTTGATATCATTAGTTGCATTTTTCAATTGCGCCATTGCTTTTCCCATTGTTCTTGCGATATCAGGGATTTTATCTGAGCCAAAAAGCATCAAGACTACAAATAAAATTAGAATTAATTCTCCACCACCTATTCCAAACATATCGATTTATTTTAT
>CANINJ010000016.1 GCA_947468985.1 Bacteroidota bacterium | reverse complement strand
TCGGAAATTGTACGAATACAGGAGCTTGCGAAGTGGAATGTCCAAAAGGAATTTCCCTTGACTATATTGCTCAAATGAACAGAGAATATTTAGCGGCAAGCTTGAAAGGATAATTTTCATTGAAAGTCACTAAGAAATCTAAACGCATTCATTAATTTGAATGCGTTTTTTTTATATTTCCATTAAAAATCCAATTAGGTTTTCTTTTTTATTTAATTCTAATTTTTTTCTAAGTCGGTATCTTGCTAACTCCACGCCGCCGTTAGAAATATTCATAATTTCTGCAATTTCTTTGGTTGACATATTCATCAATAAATAGGTTGATAAATCCAATTCTCGTGGAGAAATAGTGGGGTATTTAACTTTTAATCGCTTTAGAAAATCATAATGCACATTCTTAATATGTTTCTCTAAATCTTTCCAACTTTTGTCGGTATTTACTTCCTTGACAATGCTCTTATTTAATTTTGTAAATTGGAATTTTGTTGATTCGTCAAAAGATTCTACATTAATATCTTTTAATTTGTGAATGATTCCATTCAAGATTTTATTTTTCTTAACTACTTGTAAGGTATTGTTAACCAACTCTTTATCTTTTAGTAATATTTTAATTTGAAGTTTATCATTTTTTAAACGCTCGATTTCTTTCTCTAATTCAAATTGTTCTTCTCTAATTTTCGATTCTTTTTCTAAATAAAGACGTCGTTGCTCAACAGTTTCGTAATATTTGTTTTTACGTATTTTAATATTCACACGTTGTCTTAGCACAAATATTGCAATTCCGATTGCTATAAGATAAAAAAGATAAGCCAAAAAATGTCTGTACCAAGGCGGCGATACCGTAAAAGCCACAATTGCTTCATCGGAAACAATCCCAAAACTGTTTCTAACCTTAACTTTCATAGAATAATCGCCTTCTCTTAAATTGGTGTATTCTTTCGTTGGTGAGGTTGCCCAATTACTCCAGCGGTCATCAAAACCATCTAATTTATAGGAATAAACTACATTTTCAACGTTCTCAAATGAAGGGGATGAAAAGGTAAATTTAACTTGATTTGAAGAATATGGGATGTCAATTTTTTCAATGTTTCGTCTCCCGTTTCCAAAAACAAGAGTGTCATTAGCAAATGAAAAATTGCGGATATAAGCAATTGGTTTTGAAGTGGAGTTTTGAAGTAAACTAGAATCATAATGAGCCAAACCATCTGTTAATCCAATAAAAATATTATTTGAACTTATGGTATTTACAGATTCATAATTAGAAACTAATTTCCCTGTTAAATTAGAAAAAGGGGCTGAAATGTTTTTATATTTTCCGAAACCTTCATTCATTAATACGCCCATTGATTCACCATAAAAGTACCAAATATTACCATATTTATCTTCATTCAATGACTTTACAACGGGTATATCTTTAAATAATACACTCGTTTTTTTGTCTTCAAAAAACAAATCCTGCTCTTTAGAATAGCTATAAAATTTATTGTTTATTTGAAAAGAAAGATGATTTTTTAATTTCTGAATACTTCCAATTCCTTTCATGTTGTCAGATAGATAATTAAAGTTTCTGATTGATTTAAAGCCTGTTAAATCTTCCTTTAATTCAAGTTGAAATGCTATTTCGTCTTTCTTAAACCAAATAAATTGATTGTCTATTTCAAATTTATTTACGGATTTTCCAAAGCCTTCAATTTTGTTATTAAATTGCCACCCAGAATTATTTTTTTGAAATAATGAAAAACCATCATAACCAGAACCGATTAAATAATTTGGATTATTAGGTATTTCTTTGAATCCCCAAAACCCTTTGTTATTTAGTATTTCAACCCTTTGATTTGGGTTTATTATTAGAGCGCCTTTGTTGTGAGCACAAAGTAATTGGTTGTCAATTACTTGAATATTCCAGGCTTGTCCGGTTGTTCCTTCAACAAGCTTAAAAGAATCGTCTTTAAAGGAATCCCCCCATTTGTGATAAAAAACACCCTGATTTGTAGCCACATAAATATTCCCGTTATAAACCACTGAAGCATATACGGTGCTAATTTCAAAACTATTTCCAAAATAAGTGAAAGGGGAATTTTCGTTTACAAATGTAATTCCGTTATCTAATCCCAACCATAGATTATTTTTACTGTCTATAAACGAAGTTAAAACCGTGTTGTTTTGAAGCCCGTTTTTTCTATTAATATGTTGAATTATTTGGCCATCTTTATTGCAAATTATGACTCCGTCTAAAACGGAATTTATTACAATAAAAGTATTATTTATCATTGTGCCGCCCAAGCAATTATTTTTTTTAATAAAATCATTTGCCTCTGTGTTCCAAGGTGAAATCGTATCGTTTTCATATACATATATTCCCTTGTCAATAGTTGCAATAAGTATTTTATTTTCTGTTATTGCAAATATTCCCCATACTTCAGTTGTATTAAGAATATCCGTATTTGGCAATGGGAAAAGAGAACCATTTCTATATTCCATTATGCCTTTAGATGCATCTTGAAAATATAGCTTTTCGTTAGCTACAAATGAAAATTGAAACTTTTTTGGAGCTTCTAAAACTTGAATCGTATTTTTTTTATATAGGTATGCTTTCTCAAATGTTTGAAAAACAACAATATCTTTATAGACGTGTATTTTCCATATAAAATCAATAATTTTAGAATCATTTTTCTTCACCAACTTAGATATGGAGAAATATATTAATTTGCCATTTATTCCTAGTTTAAAATATCCAAACTCATTATATCCGCCAACAAATATTTGTCCTGAATTATCTATTTTTAAACTTCTGATTGAAGCCGAATTTGGTATAGTAAATTTGTGCCAAGAAGCTCCATCAAACTGAAAAAGTCCGCTGTTATTTGCAAAATAAATATTTCCATTTTTATCCTGATCTATGTTCCAATTTTGAGTTTCCCCTTTATATTCTGTTTGTTTGAAGTTTCTAATTTCTGGCAAACCAATATCTTTTACTTGACCAAAGAGAATTTGGATTGATAGTAATAAAAACCAAAACACTGTTTTTTTTATTTTCATAATTATAATTTATAAAAAGCATTGTTTATTTTTTAAGCTTGATTTGCACGAAAAAGAGTAAAAATATTAGAAATAAACTATGTTTTTATAAATGTAGTGTTTGTTTTTCAATAAATGTATTTTTTTTAATGATTTAATTTTCTTCATATGTCTATATATCAATTGTTTAATTTTTTTATGATGTGTTTTTGTTATATTAATAATTTAGTTTTGATGTGTTTTTGTAAGGTATTATTATTGTATACTTCCAAATTAATGATATAATATTGTTTTAAATTAATAATTAATTAACACAATAAACTAGAAATTATGAAATCAAACCAAAACTTTATTAACTTAAACTAAAAAGATCTATGAAATTTAAAAACTACTTAGGCTTACTTTTCTTATTTATTTTTTCCTACGCAGGAGCGCAGACTTTAGAAATAAATGGAAAAATTACCGACTCGAAAAGTAATTTACCCCTACCAGGTGTAAATGTAATTGTGAAAAACTTAAAAACAGGAACTACAACAGATTTTGATGGAAACTATTCTATTAAAGTAAATCAAAATGATGTACTTGTTTTTTCAAGTTTAAGTTATACAAAACAAGAGATTAAAATTGAGAAAGCGCAACAATTAAATGTGCAACTTTCCGAAGAATCTAACTCCCTTGAAGAAGTGGTTGTTATTGGTTACGGAACTCAAAAGAAAAGTGTTGTAACAGGAGCAATTTCAAGTGTAAAAGCGAAAGATTTAGAAAAAATTCCTGCTGGTAGAATTGAGCAAGCTTTACAAGGTAGAGTTTCAGGTGTTACTATTGCTACTAATTCTGGTCAGCCAGGTTCTGCTTCTACAATTAGAGTTAGGGGTATTACTACTTTTGATCAGTTTGGTGGAAACAATCCATTATGGGTTGTTGATGGAGTAATTGTTGATTCTGGAGGTATTGGTTATGTTAATCAATCAGATATCGAATCAGTTGAGGTGTTAAAAGATGCCGCTTCTTTAGCAATTTATGGTGCTCGTGCCGCTTCAGGAGTTATTTTAGTATCAACTAAAAAAGGAAAAAAAGGTAAAATTTCTGTAAATTATACTGGATTTACTGGTTCTTCGTCTCCAGAAAAAAAATTACAATTACTTAATGCTACTCAATATGGAGCATTAATGAATGAAAGATTTGCAGCAGGTGGTCAGCCAGGCTCAATTCCTTATCCAAATTTATCCGCTTTAGGATTAGGTACAGATTGGCAATCGGTTATTTTTAATAACAATGCGAAACGTGTTTCACACGAAGTTAATTTTGGTGGCGGAAATGACATCTCTAATTTTTATGTTTCTTTTGGACTTCAAGATCAAGAAGGAATTGTTGCAACAGATATTTCAAATTTTACAAAGAAAAATATACGTTTAAATTCAACTCATAAAATAACTGACAAACTTACTTTTAGTCAAAATTTAGGATATGCACATCAAAAATCTACGGGTGTAGGAAATACCAATAGTGAATTTGGCGGTGTTTTAAGCTCTGCAATCAATTTAGATCCAATTACTCCAATAGTAGAAATGGATCCTACATTAGCTAATAATACAGGTCTTTATCCGCTCTCAGCTATTAGAGATTCTAATGGAAATCCTTATGGAATTTCTGCTGTTGTTGGTCAAGAAATGACAAATCCGTTGGCTTATACGAAAACGAGACTTGGAAACTATAATTGGTCAGATGATTTTGTTGGAAATGGATCATTAGAATATGCTCCAAATAAACACTTCAAATTTAAATCAACTGTTGGAGCCAAAATAGCCTATTGGGGAGGAGAAGCGTTTACACCTGTTTTTTATCTAAATGCTTCTACAAGTACACTACAAAATAATCTATCCAGAAATTCTAATAAAGCATTTGGTTGGAATATTGAAAATACAATGACTTATACCAGAAGTATTAATTTACACAATATTAATTTATTATTTGGGCAAGCTGCCTATGTTGATAATATTTCTAGCGGTTCGACTGTTATTCATACAAACCTACCAGTAAATACTTATCAAGAAGCCTCTTTTAATTTTGATATACCAAACGCTCAAAAATTTGGTTATGCTTATACAGGTGTTGAACACAGGGTTTCTTCATTGTTTTCTCGTTTGAACTATGATTATAATGAAAAATACCTATTCACTGGAATTATTCGTCGTGATGGATCTTCAAGATTTGGACCAAACAATAAATTTGGTGTTTTCCCTTCTTTTTCTGCAGGGTGGGTTGTATCAAAAGAAGGTTTTTGGAAAGACAATAAATTTGTAAATACTTTAAAAGTTAGAGCTGGATATGGAATTACTGGTAACGATGCTATCGGAAACTTTGGTTATTTAGCAACCATTGGAGGCAGTAGAGATTATTCGATTGGAACTCCTGGCGCAATTACCCCAGGTTCTAGCCCAAATGCTCCTTCAAATCCTGATTTAAAATGGGAACAAACAGCTCAAACAAATATTGGAATTGACACTAAAATATTCAATGATTTTAATGTTACTTTTGAATATTACAATAAAAAAACAACTGGAATATTACAATATGTTGACTTACCAGGATATGTTGGAGCTACAGGTAGTCCTTTTGGCAATGTAGCCGATATGAAAAATAGTGGTTTAGAATTTGAATTGGGATACCGTAAAAAAATTAGAGGAGTTAATTTTTCTGCAAATGGAAACATTTCAACTTTAAAAAATGAAGTAACTTTCTTAGGTCAAGGAAAAGAATTTATTACCAATGGAACAGCTGGATTTCAATCAATGGGTGCAATCACAAGAACTCAAGTTGGGCAAGCATATAATTCTTTCTATGGTTTTCAAACGGCTGGTATTTTTCAAAACACTGCAGAAGTTAACGCTTATACAAATGCAGCTGGAAGTTTAATTCAACCTAATGCAGTACCTGGAGATTTCCGTTGGGTTGATACTGATGGAGATGGTTCAATTACTGATAAAGACAAAAAATTCTTAGGAAGTCCAATTCCAAAATATACTTTTGGTCTAACATTAAACTTTGATTACAAAGGATTTGACCTTATGATTTTCACTCAAGGAGTTTCTGGTAATAAAATTTTCCAAGGATTACGTCGTTTAGATGTTGACAAGGCAAATTATCAAACTGTTGCTATGAGTCGTTGGACTGGAGACGGAACTTCAAATGATTTCCCAAGATTGACAAGTAATGACACCAACGGTAACTTTGGTAACATGTCAAATTTCTATTTAGAAAATGGTGATTATTTACGTCTCAAAGTGGTGCAACTTGGATACTCACTTCCAAGTGCTTTGATAAATAAAATCGGTGCTCAAAAAGTAAGACTTTATGTAACAGGAGAAAATCTTCTAACGCTTACTAAATATTCTGGTTTTGATCCAGAAATTGGTGGTGATGTTATGGGTGTTGATAGAGGGTATTATCCTCAAGCACGATCTTTTATGTTGGGAGCTAATTTACAATTTTAAAAAATTAATATTATGAAAATAACAAATATAAAGTACTTAGCCATTGTTGCGACAATGTTAATTACCGCAGTATCTTGTACCAAAGATTTTATTGAAGTTACACCTTCAGGTACAAGTTTAGAGTCAGCATACTATCAAAATCAATCGCAAGCTTATTCGGGTCTTGTTGCTGTTTATGATGTAATGAGAAAAAACTCGGGAGGTTTTGAAAATATGATTACGATGATGAATGCTGGATCAGATGACCATGTAGCAGGTGGAGGTACAGCAACTGATGGGGCTGGAATTCAAGGCTTTTCAAATTTTACGATAAGTGCTACGACCATTCCAGCAAGTTTTTGGAATGATCATTATCAAGGGATTTTTAGAGCTAATGTTTTGCTTACAAAATTACCTAACGTTCCAATGGAAGATAATTTAAAAGCAAGATATGCTGCAGAATGTAAAGCATTGCGTGCCAATTATTATTTTAATTTGGTAAGAATGTTTAAAAATGTTCCGTTAATTACGACTCCTTTGGCAGTTTCAGAATTTTATTCTGTTCCACAAGCTACTCCTGAAGCAGTTTATACTCAAATTGAAAATGATTTGATTGAAGCAATTGCCGTATTACCTGCTACAATTCCAGCAGCTGAAGCAGCTCGTTTTACTAAAGGATCGGCTCAAGCATTACTTGGAAAAGTGTATTTATATGAAAATAAAAATACGTTGGCTGCTGCTCAATTTGCAGAAGTAAATGGTACTCCAGGAGGAACAAGTCAATATGGATACCACCTACTTTCTAATTATATTGATTTATGGACGGTTAGTAATAAATTCAATACAGAATCAATTATTGAAGTTGCTCATAGTAATTTAGGAGGTTCTTATTGGGGAAATTGGGGTTCTGGAGGAGATGAAGGAAATTCTGTAAATGTAATGTGTGGCCCTCGTGGATATACAAGATCAACAGTAACTATAGCACCAGACCTTCCGTCAGGTTGGAGTTTTAATCCAATTACACAAAATTTATATGATTTAATCAAATTAGACCCAAGATTTGGAGCTACAGTTCTGGATATGAAAGCACTTAAATTAGCTGGACAAGCCGATTATATTGCTGGTAACCAAGATACTGGATATTTCCTTAACAAATTTATTCCAAGAACAGCTGATATTTCAACTGGAACGGGGGATGCTGTTTTGAATTATAAACAAGACACTTATGTAATTCGTCTTGCAGATACTTATTTGATGGAAGCAGAAGCATTAGGCGGAACTGGAACAAGAGCCCAAGCATTATTAGATGCTGTTAGAGCAAGAGTTGGACTTTCTTCTGTTGCAGTTTCATTAACTTCAATAAAAGCAGAACGAAGATTAGAATTAGTAGGAGAAGGGCATCGTTTTTTCGATTTAGTTAGATGGGGTGATGCAGCAACAAAATTAGCAAGTAGAGGTTTTGTAGCGGGAAAAAACGAAATTTTTCCAATTCCTTATAAAGAATTAGAAAATACGGCTATTATTCAAAATCCAAATTATTAATTTTAAAATAAATAAAATGAAAAATATAAAATTAATTTTCAGCTTTTTAATTCTAATAGCTGTAACAATTAGCTGTTCAAAAGAAGATGGTATTGATAAAGACACTTCTTTTTTAAGTACTGCTTTATCTAGTAACGTTGATAAAATTTTCGATATTAGCACTAACAATTCTGGGAATGTGAAAATTACACCCACAGGTGAAGGAGTAACTTCTTTTAGTGTTAGTTATGGACATGGAACTGGAGCAGCTGTAAATGTTGCCCCTGGAGAAAGTACTACACATTCGTATCCAGAAGGAACATACACTGTTACAATTTTAGCAACTGATATTGCAGGGCATGAAACAACTTCAACTCATTCTTTAACAGTTACTTACAGAGCTCCGCAAAACATAACAGTTAACAAAAGCATTGCAGGATATAATTTAACGATTAACAAGGTAACTGCTTTATATGCTACTGCTGCATATACAGTTTACTATGGTGATGTTGCAAATGAAGTTGGAACCCCTTTAGCAATAAATTATATTACTCCAAATGCATTAGACAACAATGCAAATCCTGATTATACAGGGGTGAGTGTTTCAAATTTACCTATCCATACCTATTCTGCTGCAGGAAGTTATAATTTAAGAGTGGTTGCTAATAGTGGAGGAGTTGCTAAAACGGAAGTAATTATTCCAATTTCAATTTATGATCCTTTTGGTTTGCCGATGACTTTCGAAAACCCAAATGTAAATTACTTTTTTGGAACTTTCGGAAACGTAACTTTCGACAAAATTGCAAATCCATTTCCAACAGGAATAAACGCAAGCGCAACAGTTGGAAAATATGTAAAAACAGTTGGAGCAAATACTTGGAGCGGAACCTATAGTCCTTTGGATTCACCAATTGATTTTGCTTTAGGAAATAAAATTAAAGTATGGGTTTATAATACAGATGCTGCAAATATTGGAAAAAAATTGAACATTGAATTAGAAGCTGGTGTTGCAGGAAGTGGTGCGCCAGGAAATGGAGTTGGCGTATTGAAAATTGCCTTTACCACAGCGAATGCTTGGGAAGAGTTGGTTTTTGATTTCAGTACAATTTCTGCGATTCCATCTACATCTAAATTTAAACAACTTGTACTTAGATTCAATGATTCAGCATCTGGAACTGGAGAATTGTTTTATGTTGATAATATAAGATTAACTAATTAAATATAATTATGAAAACAAATTTAAAATATATAATAGGGATCTTCTTTGCTTTGCTAATAAGTAGTTGTTCAAAAGAAGATTATAATTTAGGAGACTTAACTGCTCCTTCAAACATCATTATAGGAACAGAGATTGTTGGCCAAAATGTTGCTAATCCAAATGGAGATGGCTCAGGAAAAGTTAACATTACTTTATCTGGAGATAATACACTTGCTTTTAAAATTAGTTATTTTAATGTTTCTAATAATGCTGTTGAATCTGACCTTGCGCCAATAATTGGGGGAAAAGTAACTACAAAAAAATTCACCGAAACAGGAGAATTTGTTTATAGAATCACTGTAATTGCTTATGGTAAAGGCGGAACTTCAACTAATCTTACTAAAGACATTACAGTAAGAAGTGATTTTTCAGTTCCTACATCAATAATTACAAGTTTAACGAATAATGCTAATAAATCTTGGGTTGTAGATAAAAGTGTTGCAGGACATTTAGGAGTTGGGCCTTGGAGTGGAAGTTCTGGTCCTGATTGGTGGGCTGCAGGAATTGATGAAAAAGTAGCTTGTTGTAATTGCTTTTATACTTCAATATATAAATTTACAAAATTAGCAAATGGAACTTACACCCTTCAAGTTACCTCTCCTGATGGTGTATTTACAAAAACAGGATCGTTAACAGCAATTCCGGGAATTCCCTCTTCTGGTGGTGAAGGATGCTATTCTTTTGGAGGAAGTACAAAAGCGGTGTCTTTTGGGCCTTCAGTATCTGGAATAGTTGCTTCTGCATCTACTCAAATTAAATTTGTTGTTGCTGGAATAGATGGCTTTGTGGGATATGGTTCTTGCCAAAACACCTATGAAATTCTTGAAATCAATGATAATTATATGTATTTGAGAGCGCAAGGTTGGGAAACAGGAAATGCTTGGTATTTAAAATTAAAACCAGCACCGTAATTCTTATAAATAAATTAAAACTCAGAACTAATTTAATTAGTTCTGAGTTATTTTAAATAAACCCAAAACAAAAAATGGCAAAAAAACTTTATTGGAACAATTTATATTTGGTTGTTTGTGGTTTTATTTTATTCTCTTGCAGCAGTTCAAATGGGAATGGAACTTTAGCACCTACAAATCTTACTGTTTCAGCCGAAATAGTTGGAACGAACACATCAAATCCTAATGGAAATGGAAGTGGAACTGTAAATTTTACTATTTCCGCTACAAATGCAACGTCCTACAAAATTTTACTTGGAAATGGAGAAACACGAGATTTAACTAATGGGAATTTAACTTATACCTATACAACAGCAGGAACTAACACTTTTGTTGTTTATGTATCTGCCTATAATTCTGGAAATTTTATCTCAACTTCCACATCAATTACAGTTTTTGTAGCGCCAACATTAGTTTGGTCAGATGAGTTTAATGTTGACGGCGCTCCTGATAGTTCCAAATGGGGTTATGATTTAGGAGCAGGTGGCTGGGGAAACAATGAAGCGGAGTATTATACCAATAGACCTGAAAACGTAATTGTTCAAAACGGAATATTAAAAATTAATGCTATTAAAGAAAATTATAGCGGAAGTAGTTATACATCTGCAAGAATTCTCACAAAAGATAAATTCTCATTCAAATACGGCAAAGTAGAAATACGAGCAAAATTGCCTGTTGGCGGTGGAACTTGGCCTGCCTTTTGGATGTTAGGAGCTAATATAAATTCGGTGGGGTGGCCTGCTTGTGGTGAAGTTGATATTTTGGAAGAAGTAGGAAATCAATTGAATGTAAACCATTCTTCTTTGCATTCTCCAGGTCGTTCTGGATCAACTCCAGACACAGCAACTATTACGGTGCCAAATTCAACAACCGAATTTCATATTTATTACGCCGATTGGTCAGCATCAACAATAAAATTTTATGTTGACAACCAATTGTTTTATACGTTTCTAAATTCCAATAGTTTCCCCTTTAATCAGAATTTCTTTTTGATTATTAATTTTGCGATGGGTGGAAATTTCGGAGGAGTTATAGATCCTAATTTCACTTCATCAACTTTTGAAGTCGATTATGTTAGGGTTTATAATTAATAAAGTTTGTTTTTGTTTTTAGTTAGTTAATCTGTTAATTGCTTCTATTAATTTTAATAGAAGCATTAATAGATTTTAAATTATGTTTAATGAATAAATTTATAAATAGGGTCTCATTCATTTTAGTTTTGCTTTTAAGTTTGTTTACTTATTCTCAAAATCTAAAAGTAATGACTTATAACATTCGCCTTGATGTTGCAGTTGATGGTGAAAATGATTGGTCGCACCGTAAAGATTTTTTTACTTCGCAAATACAATTTTATGAACCAGATGTCTTTGGCATTCAAGAAGCAACACCAAATCAGGTAATTGACATTTCTAATGCGCTTTCTCAATACAATCACATTGGAATTGGAAGAGAAGGAGTTGGAAAAGGAGAATCCTCTAATATATATTACAAAAAAGAACGATTTTCAGTTTCTAAAGAAACCACTTTTTGGCTTTCTGAAACACCAAATGAAATTTCTAAAGGTTGGGATGCGGCTTGTAATCGGGTTTGCACCTTTGCACTTTTTGAGGATTTGAAATCAAATAAAAGCTTTTGGGTTTTTAATACGCATTTAGATCACATCGGAGAAGTTGCCAGAACAAAAGGAATTGAGTTGATACTATCAAAAATTGAAGCGGTAAACAATCAAAAATTACCTTTGATTTTTATGGGAGATTTTAATTCCGAACCCAATGAAAATAGAATCATTGAATTGAAAAAAATAATGAATGACAGCCGAGAATTGTCTGTTGAAAAACCATTCGGGCCTTTTGGAACATTTAATAATTTTCAATATAATGAACCAGCAACCAAGCAAATCGATTACATTTTTTTATCTAAAAATAGTTCTTTTATTGTAAATAAATATGCCGTTTTAACGGATTCAAAGAACTTGCGATTTCCTTCAGATCATTTCCCTGTTTATATTGAAATGAAGTACAATTAATATGAAAATAACAATTAAAATAATGAGGTTTCTTTCAATTATAGCTCTAATTTCTTCATTTATAAGTTGTGCGCAATCTAATGATGTGGTAAATAATCATCCAAATCCCGTGGCAAACGAGGTTGATTTTTGGCTTACAAAAGGAACTCAATCCGTAAATCTTGAAAAACAATCTTCCGTTTTAGCTTTTGGAACAACCTATAATATGTATCAAAATATTGAAGTAAACGAGGCACAAACCTACCAAACTATTGATGGATTCGGATTTTCTTTAACAGGCGGAAGTGCACAAGTTATCAATCAATTAAATGCGCAAAAAAAGCAGGAATTGTTACAAGAATTATTTGGTTTTAATGCCAATTCAATTTCTATAAGTTACCTAAGAATTAGCATTGGCGCTTCAGATTTGAATGCCTCGGCTTTTTCTTATGACGATATGCCTTCGGGACAAACAGATTTAAATTTGGTGAATTTTAGTTTATCACCCGATATGACAGATTTAATACCCGTTTTGAAAGAAATTTTAGTAATCAATCCAAATATAAAAATTATTGCAGCACCTTGGTCAGCACCAGTTTGGATGAAAGACAATAATAGTTTTATTGGAGGAAGTTTACAACCTCAATATTATTCTGTCTATGCCAATTATTTTGTGAAATACATTCAAAAAATGCAAGAAAACGGAATTACCATTGATGCAATTACACCTCAAAACGAGCCGTTACACGGAGGAAATAATCCGAGTTTGCTTATGTATGCAAATCAACAAGCTAATTTTATCAAAAACAATTTAGGGCCTGCATTTCAAACTGCCAATTTAGCAACAAAAATTGTCGTTTATGACCATAATTGCGACAATCCACAATATCCAATTACGGTATTAAGCGATGCCAATGCAAACCCATTTATCGACGGATCGGCTTTTCATTTATATAGCGGAGATATTAGCGCATTGACAACCGTTCACGATGCTTTTCCAAATAAAAATATCTATTTTACGGAGCAATGGACTTCGTCAACTGGTGATTTTGCGGGCGATTTAAAATGGCATACAAAAAATGTTGTCATTGGCTCAATGATAAATTGGAGCAAAAATGCATTAGAATGGAATTTGGCTAATAATGCCACTTTTGAACCGCATACTTCTGGTGGCTGTAGCCAATGTAAAGGCGCAATTACAGTCAATAGTTCCGATAGTTTTATAAGAAATGTTGCGTATTATATTATTGCACACGCTTCAAAATTTGTTCCAATGGGTTCGGTGAGAATTGCGAGTACTATAAATGGAAATTTAAACACCGTAGCTTTCAAAACGCCAAATGGGAAAAAGGTATTGCTGGTTGAAAATGATGGAAACGCAACAGAATTATTTAACATCAAACACAACGGTAAGTGGGTAATTACTTCTTTGGAATCGGGTTCTGTTGGAACTTTTATTTGGTAATAAATAATAATAAATTTACAATGAAAAAAATAGTTTTAATAACACTCTTAACAGCTTCCCTTTTTTCTTTTTCACAAAATAAAGGGAATATTTCAAGCAAGTCATTTTCTATAAATAATAGATCAGTAACTGTTTATACTTCAGCCGATAGCACTAATTTAAGATTGTCAAACACAGATAATCTTACTTTTTCTGATTTAAAACAGCCT
>CANINJ010000015.1 GCA_947468985.1 Bacteroidota bacterium | reverse complement strand
TAAGAATCTAAAAAACACATAAATGAGTCAAGAAATTAGAAATCTCGAACCAAAAGCACTTTGGAATAAATTTGCCGATTTGAATGCTGTTCCGCGTCCTTCCAAAAAAGAAGAATGTGTAATTGAATTTATGAAAAACTTCGGAAAAAGTTTAGGATTAGAAACTTTTGAAGATGAAATTCGCAATGTAATTATCAGAAAACCAGCAACTCCAGGAATGGAAAATCGCAAAGCCGTTGTTCTTCAAGGGCATTTGGATATGGTGCACCAAAAAAATTCTGATACTGTTTTTGACTTTGACACACAAGGAATTGATATGTACGTTGATGGCGACTGGGTTCGTGCTCGTGGCACCACTTTAGGAGCCGATAACGGTCTTGGAGTAGCGATGATTATGGCAATTTTAGAAAGTAAAACTATCCAACATCCTGCCATTGAAGCGTTATTTACCATCGACGAAGAAACAGGAATGACTGGAGCTTTGAACCTAAAAGGCGGTATTCTAAAAGGAGAAATCCTTTTGAATATGGACACTGAAGAAGATGATGAAATTGATATTGGTTGCGCTGGTGGAATTGATGTTACCGCTACAAGAAGCTACAACGAAGAGGAAACCCCGGAAGGTTCTGTAGGATACACCATTACTGTAAAAGGCTTGAACGGCGGACATTCAGGAATGGATATTCACAAAGGTTTGGGAAATGCAAACAAAATAATGAACCGATTATTGTTTGATGCTTTCGAGAATTTCGGACTTCAAGTGGCTGAAATTAATGGCGGAAGTTTGCGAAATGCTATTCCAAGAGAAAGTGTTGCCAAGGTTATTGTGGCTCAAATGTATGATGAAGCCTATGTTTTTGATATGCAAGAAATTATCAATGACATCAAAACCGAATTCAAAACTACAGAACCTAATTTGACTATTGAAATCGTAAAATCGGAATTGCCTTCAAAAGTGATGGATTTGGGAGTTCAAGAAGGAATTATTCGTTCTATTTATGCCGCTCATAATGGCGTTTATCGTATGAGTGCCGATATGGAAGATTTGGTTGAAACTTCTAATAATGTGGCAAGAATCATCATTAAAGACGGTGAAATTACCATTGGTTGTTTGACTCGTTCTTCAGTTGAAACTTCCAAATTTGATTTGGCTAACGCTTTACGTTCTGCATTTGAATTGAGTGGCTGCGAAGTTACATTAGCGGGTTCTTATCCGGGTTGGACGCCAAATGTAAAGTCTGAAATCTTGGATGTTTTAGTTGCTATTTATGAGAAACAAAACAACGAAAAACCTAAAGTGGTGGCGTGTCACGCAGGGTTAGAATGTGGAATCTTAGGAACCAATTACCCTGATATGGATATGATTTCTTTTGGACCTACCATTCACGGAGCGCATTCACCAGACGAAAGAGCGAGTATCAAATCGGCACAAAAATTCTGGAAATTTGTAGTGGAAATATTGGAAAGTATTCCTGTGAAAAAATAAGCACAAGTTGAGAAATACTTGAAATTTAAAATCCCTTTAAACATCGTTTAAAGGGATTTTCTTTTTTAAAAGCAAACACTAACTTTTTATAGAATCGTTGTTTTAAGCCGAATATTTTGTGTTATAAAAGGACTTCAAACTTCATTTATATGCCTTTGCAAACTGCACGTATTTGTTGCGCAACAATTGGCTCGTCCTTGCGCAACAATGTTACTATTGTTGTGCAACAATAGTGAAGTTCTTGCGCAACAATTTTGAGGGTATGGCAAGTGTATATTTCATTGGGGTTACAACGTGTTGAAGAGACTGTTTTTTAAAAATCTTGCCACTTTGAGTTAGGTGAGTTTGTTTAAAAAAGAGTTGAAAATGGTTGGGTAGGACACGTGACCACTTGAAAATTCCTTTAAATTAAAGTTGTTATTATTTTTGATTGTTTAAGTTGGCATTTTGTGTCAAAGCTGACATAATTAATTCAAAAAAATCAATATCAATAATGGGAAAATTAAACCTGCAATTGCCAATTTCCAACCTCGTCTTTTGAATGATAATTTCCCCGAAGGAATCATTATAATCCCTGTAAACGCAATAATTATTAAAGAAATACCGAAAATATCACCGTAATAAATCCACCAATTGGAAGTGTTTTTATGCAATTTCATCATTTGGCTAACGATTGGGGTTTTTATAAAAGAAACCAATTCTCCTTTGCCAGTTTTGATGTCAATCTCAATATCGTGATTTTCAAAAGAAATTTTCAAGTTTCCCTTTTTGATTTTTTGGTTTCTCATTTTGTCCTCTAAACCTAACGATTTACCTAAATTTTCGGCAAATTGGTCTGTAATTTCATTTTCTGCAGGAAGTACAATTGCAATCGGTTTGGTTTCGGTTGTATATTTGTCTGCGTGCCATCTTTCGCGATGGTTCATCAATATTCCCGAAATTGCAAACGAGATAATCAAACCTATATAAAAATAGCCTAAATCGCGGTGTAAATTTCTGAAGTTAATTTTTTTCATTTTAGAATTTGTAATTTATTGAGGTCATTATTTGCCTTGGCGCAATTGGATTGATACTATAATTTTCGTGAACGGTATAATTCAACTCATTGGTAATGTTTGATAATTTACATAATACTGAAAATTTATTCCAATTGTACCCCATTGAAAAATCAAATGTAGTGAATCCTTTCAAAGGAATCATTCTGTCGGGAATAGTTTGCCCAATGGTATTGTTCCAACCGCCTTCCCGTTTTCCAATATGATTTCCCATTGCTCCAATAGAAATTCCTTTTAATTTCCCTGATGGAATGGTGTAAAATGCACTTAAATTAGCTGTATTTGCTGGGGTTCTTACTAATCTGTCGCCAACAATAAAACTTCCTGTTAAACCCGAAGTTTTAGAAAATCGCATATCATTATAACTGTAGCCAGCCAAAATACTCATTCCTTCGATAGGCTTTGCGGTGATGTCAATTTCGATTCCTTGGCTTTTAGTTTCCCCATTCAATGACTTTATGTCGGGGCTTGTATTGATAGTTCCATCAGCAGTAAATTCCGCTGTTTGAGCCAAATTGCTATTGATAATTTGATAATAGGTAGTATTTATACTTACCATTCCTTTCCAAAAATCTTTTTTAATTCCAATTTCATATTGGTCAATAATAGATGCTTTTAATGTTTCATTGTTAATGGTAACTCCTGTATTTGGTAAAAATGAATTGGAATAACTTGCAAATAATGAACTGTTTTTTGTAGGTTGAAATACCAAACCTAATTTGGGTGAAATAGCGGTATTTATTCTTTTTGCATCTTCTTTAACTACATTGGCAACCAAATCTTGATTTTCTGCTTTTGCTTCTTGCCACGACCAACGCAATCCTGTTAAAACTTTAAATTTATCTGTTAATGAAATTAAATCTTGTGCGTAAATTCCAAATCTGTTGGTATTTGTTGTTACTATTTTTGTATTTCTTGCTTCTGGAATTGTAGTGTTTTGTGGATATAAACTTAAATCAAAAATGTTTATCATATCATAAATTGCAGGATTGTAAACAAAAGTATAAACTTGTGTATTTGAATTATCAGCATCTATTCCTGCAAAAAATTGATGTTTTATTTTTCCAGTTGTAAAATTACCTTGCAAATTAATTTGATTGCAAATCAGTTGGTCAATGGTTTTATTTTTCCCTAAAGGGCGGTTCCAATCACCATTAGCAATAGGCTGAATACGTTCGGTGCCTTCCCAAGTTCGTTCGTAATTTTGAAAAGCCGTATTGAAATTTAGTTTCCAATTGTCATTAAACTTATGTTTTACCAATCCTGAAACCGAAGATTGATAGGTTTGCCCATTTGACCAAGTTGCGCCTAAATAGGTGTTGCGAGGAACATCAGCAATCACTTTTCCAATAGAACCAGTTCCAAAATCGGGTATCCAATTGTCTTTTAGATAATCTCCTTGCAGAATTATTTCTGTTTTTTTACTTGCTTTTAATAGCACCGACGGATTGAAGTAAACTCGTTCTCTGGTTACATTATCACGGAAACTACCCGCGTTTTCATACGTTCCAACAAAACGATAGGCACTATTTTTAGTTAATGTTCCATAAAAATCAACTGTTGGTTTGTAGAATGAATAACTTCCCATTTGCAACGCAATTTCGCCACCTTTTTTGAATTGTGGTATTTTAGTTACCATATTAAGAATTCCTCCAGGCGTAACATTTCCAAATAATAAGGCAGAACCCCCTTTTAGAACTTCCACTTTTTCTAAAGTTGCAACTTCTGGCATCGAGCCACTATTGAGTCGGAATCCGTTTTTAAACATATTATTGGCAGTCATATCATAACCCCTTGACCATAAAGATTCTTGTGCACCTCCTCTGGCTGAACCAATATAAACACCATTAATGTTTTTTGCAACATCGCTTAATCTTAGAGTTTGTTGTTGTTTTAAGGTAGCATTTCCAATTATTTGAATGCTTTGTGGTAAATCGAAAGGTTTTATTTCAAGTCCAGATAATACCGTTTCCTTTTTTTTGTTGGGGCTATTTTTTATTCTGATTACAATTTCACTTAACGCATTTATTTCTTCGACTAGGACAAATTCAACAAAAGTAATTTCTTTGGCAACCACTTTTATTTCTTTAGTTTGTTTTTTTAGTCCATCTCCTTCTAAAGTTATAAGTTGAATACCAATAGGAAAATTATTAAAACTAAATTCCCCTTTTGCATTCGTTTTATTTGAAACGGTTGCTTTTCCTAATTTTATTGAAATTCCCGAAATTGGAAATCCGTCAGACGAAAGAATCTTTCCTTTAACTATTCCTGTTTCTTGAGCAATGCTAAAATTTGTAAAAAATAAAATTACAAAAAGGAGGTGAAATTGACTTCTCAAAACTACTTATTTAGATTAAATTAAAATAACAGCACAAAAGTAAATGCTTACTTTGATAATTCAAAGCTTATTTATAATTAATCTGAATAAATTTTTTATTTTTTAAAAAAGCTTCTGATTTACAGTGATTTAATTTTATAAATAATTTTTGAAAACTACAATTTCTTCTTTTTACTTTCTGATAAATCACTCAAATGAAGTCGAAGTGCATTTACAGAGATGCTAATTTCCCAAAAAGAAACCGCCAAAGAAATTAAAAGACATAAAAGGCTTAAGCCAAATAAGTAAATTCCAGTTGTTTGTTGCTCTAAAAAAAGAAGAAGCATTGCAAATACGGATAGGAACAAACTCAAAACGCCAAACATTTGCATATAGCGAATGAGAGTTAATCGGAGGTTTAGGTTTTTTATTTCAAGGAGAATACTTTTATTTTCCTTTTCATCATACGTTTTTTTTAAACTTCTAACGATTGTTGCAATGGTTAGAAATCTATTGGTATACGCCAATAAAATCAATGATGTTGCTGAAAAAAGTAGGGCAGGGGTTTCAATATGTAAAGTCATATTTTCTGAAGTTGAACTGTCTTTTAAGGGATTCTATTATTTGTCAGCTAATTTTCTTTGCTCTCTTGCCAATAATGTATTTTTCAATAGCATTGCAATAGTCATTGGTCCAACACCGCCAGGAACTGGGGTAATATACGATGCTTTTTTGCTTACATTTTCAAAATCAACATCACCTGTAATTACATATCCTTTTTCAGAAGTTTCGTCAGCAACTCTAGTAATACCAACGTCAATTACAACGGCACCGTCTTTTACCATTTCTGCTTTAAGGTAATTTGGAACTCCCAAAGCCGTAATTATAATATCTGCTTGAGTGGTAATTTGCGCTATATTTTTGGTGTAACTGTGCGTTAATGTAACCGTAGAATTCCCAGGAAATCCTTTTCTTCCCATTAAAATACTCATCGGACGACCTACAATATGGCTACGACCAATTACAACGGTGTGTTTTCCTTTGGTTTCAACTTTGTAGCGTTCTAATAATTCTAAGATTCCAAAAGGTGTTGCAGGTATAAAAGTGGTCATATCCAATGCCATTTTACCAAAATTCTCAGGATGAAAACCGTCTACATCTTTACTTGGGTCAACAGCCATTAAGACTTTTTGAGTGTCAATTTGATCTGGCAAAGGTAATTGAACTATAAATCCATCGATGTTGTCATCTTCGTTTAACTCCTTAATTTTTAGAAGTAATTCGGTTTCCGAAGTGGTGCTTGGCAAATTTATAAGTGTCGATTCAAAACCTACTCTTTCACAGGCTTTAACTTTGCTTCCAACGTAAGTTAAACTTGCGCCGTCATTTCCAACGATAATCGCAGCCAAATGAGGCACTTTCTCGTTGTTGTCTTTCATCTTTTGTACTTCAGCCGTGATTTCGACCTTAATATCTTCAGATACTTTTTTTCCGTCTAGTAGTTGCATTGTTGTTGTTGTTGTTGTTGTTGTTGTTGTTGATTACTTTGTTTGTAATCCTTTATTTTTTTGACTTTCGACACAATAAACTACCTCATTCCGGGCATTCCACCTGTCATTCCACCCATCATTTTCATCATATTTTTTCCGCCTGGCCCTTGCATCATTTTCATCATTTTGCTCATTTGGTCAAACTGCTTCATCAATTGATTCACTTGTTCAATTTTAGTTCCAGAACCTTTTGCAATTCTGGTTTTTCTTTTCATATCAATAATTGCAGGCTTTGTTCTTTCTTTTGGCGTCATAGAATGAATAATTGCTTCAATGTGTTTGAAAGCATCATCTTCAATTTCCACATCTTTCATTGCTTTTGTAGCTCCGGGAATCATTCCGACCAAGTCTTTCATATTTCCCATTTTTTTGACTTGCTGAATTTGAGAAAGGAAATCATCAAAACCGAATTCATTTTTGGCAATTTTCTTTTGAATTTTTCTCGCTTCTTCTTCGTCATATTGCTCTTGCGCTCTTTCTACCAAAGACACAACATCACCCATTCCAAGGATTCGTTCCGCCATACGTTCTGGATAGAAAATGTCAATTGCTTCCATTTTTTCTCCTGTTCCTACAAATTTAATTGGTTTGTTAACCACCGATTTTATAGAAATAGCAGCTCCACCACGAGTATCACCATCTAATTTTGTAAGGATTACCCCATCAAAATTTAAAATATCATTGAATGCTTTTGCAGTATTTACAGCATCTTGCCCCGTCATTGCATCAACAACAAATAACGTTTCTTGTGGTTGAATTGCTTTGTGAACCCGAGCAATTTCATCCATCATTTCAGCATCAACAGCAAGACGACCAGCGGTATCGACAATTACAACATTGTATCCTTTTTCTTTGGCATATTTAACTGCATTTTGTGCAATTTCAACAGGATTATTATTTCCTAATTCAGAATATACTTCAACACCAATTTGGCTTCCCACCACGTGCAACTGATTGATTGCAGCAGGACGATACACATCACACGCAACTAAAAGTGGATTTTTATTTTTTTTATTTTTAAGAAAATTAGCTAATTTACCAGAGAAAGTAGTTTTTCCAGAACCTTGCAAACCCGACATTAAAATCACGGTTGGCGCACCAGAAAGATTAATTCCTGCAACTTCTCCGCCCATTAATTCAGTTAGTTCGTCTTTGACTAATTTAACTAATAATTGCCCCGGTTGTAATGTGGTTAATACATTTTGTCCAATGGCTTTTTCCTTTACTTTTGTAGTAAAATCTTTGGCTATTTTAAAGTTAACATCGGCATCTAATAAGGCACGACGAACTTCTTTTAATGTTTCCGCAACATTTATTTCTGTTATTTTTCCGTGTCCTTTTAGTATATGAAAGGCTTTGTCTAATTTATCACTTAAATTATCGAACATAATTGTACTTGTTTATTGAAATGCAAATATAAGATAAAGTTGGAAAGCGTCAAAGGTTCAAAGTGGCAAAATTGAAGTTGTTTTTGGTAAAATTATTTGGGTACTGAAATGTTGAATTGAACCGATTTTGCGTGAGTGATGGCAGTGAAAAGCCCACAGAAAACGAAATGAAATGGAGTTTTTGAGGACTTGCAACGAACAGCACGACCGAGTTTAACACAAATTATGATGTTAATTCAATACGTTCTATACGAGGGCATGCCCAAATAAAACTACATTCTCTCAGGAACTTGAATCCCCAAAAGTTGGAATGCAGCGGCAATCGTGTCGGCAACTTTTTTGGACAATTGTACACGGAAAATCTTTTCGTTTTGCACATTTGAACCTAAAATCGGCACCGCTTGATAGAACGAATTGTATTCGCGAACCAAGTCGTAGGTGTAGTTGGCGATTAATGCAGGGCTATGATTTTGCGCCGCATTTTGAATTACTTCAGGAAACAATTCCAATTGTTTTAGCAATTCTTTTTCCTTTTCGTGCAAAATTGCTATGGGTGTTTTTGCAGAAAAATCGAAGTTGGCTTTGCGAATAATCGATTGGATTCTCGCATACGTATATTGTATAAATGGCCCTGTATTCCCAGCAAAATCAACGGATTCTTCAGGGTCAAATAGGATTCTCTTTTTAGGATCAACTTTCAAAATGTAGTATTTCAAGGCACCCAAACCGATGGTGTTGTACAATTTGGCTTTTTCCTCGGCAGAATAGCTTTCTAATTTCCCTAAATCTTCTGAAATTTTCTGAGCCGTTTCTGTCATTTCATTCATCAAATCATCAGCATCGACAACGGTTCCTTCACGACTTTTCATTTTTCCGGAAGGTAAATCTACCATTCCGTACGATAAATGAAATAGGTTTTTAGACCATTCAAAACCTAATTTTTTCAAGATTAAAAACAAGACTTTAAAATGATAATCTTGCTCGTTTCCAACGGTGTAAACCATACCGCCAACGTCTGGGAAGTCCTTTACTCGCTGGATTGCAGTTCCAATATCTTGTGTCATATAAACGGCAGTTCCATCAGAACGAAGGACGATTTTTCTGTCCAAACCATCGGGAGTTAAATCAATCCAAACCGAACCATCAGGATCCTTTTCGAAAATTCCTTTTTCCAACCCAATTTGAACCACGTCTTTTCCTAATAAATAGGTGTTGCTTTCGTAATAATAACTGTCAAAATTAACGCCTAAATTTTTGTAAGTTATAGCAAAACCATCATAAACCCATTGGTTCATCGTTTTCCAAAGTGAAATAACTTCGGCATCGCCAGCTTCCCATTTCAATAGCATTTCTTGTGCTTCAAGGATAATTGGTGCTTGCTTTTTAGCCTCATCTTCCGATTTTCCTTCGCTCATTAAATGCGCAATTTCCTCTTTATAGGCTTTGTCAAAAGCAACATAAAAATTACCAACTAATTTATCGCCTTTTAATCCTGAATTTTCTGGAGTTTGTCCTTTTCCGAATTTTTGCCACGCCAACATTGACTTGCAAATGTGAATTCCACGATCGTTGATGATTTGCGTTTTATACACTTTTTTACCTGAAGCTTTGATGATTTCGGCAACAGAATATCCTAATAAATTGTTACGAACGTGCCCTAAATGCAAAGGTTTATTGGTGTTTGGAGAAGAATATTCGACCATAACCGCAGCTTCATTTGGATTTGGAGTTACAAAACCAAATTTAGGATTGTCTTTTATTTCATTGAAGAATTTCAAATAATATTCATCTGAAATCACGATGTTTAAAAATCCAGAAACCACATTAAAAGTTTTAACTTCCGAGATATTTTCTACTAAATAGGTTCCGATTTTGTTTCCTAATTCAACGGGATTGCTTTTTATGACTTTCAATAAAGGGAAAATTACAATCGTAATATCACCTTCAAATTCCTTGCGTGTCGATTGAAATTCGATTTTGTCAATAGCTATATCAAATAGCGATTGGATTGCTTTTTCAATTGATGGCGAAAGTAATTGAGATAATGTCATTTTGATATTTTATTTTAAGAGGTCAAAGATAGTTATAATGTGGGAATTTGAAAATGGAACGGGGAAGTTTTAGTTTTTGAAATAAAAAAAAACTCGAAGTTAGGGCTTCGAGTTTATGATATCTAAAAATAGCAACGAATTTTACCACTTAATAATTGCGCTTGCCCAAGTAAATCCGCTTCCAAATGCAGCCAAAACCACAGTGTCACCCGATTTTATTTTTCCTTGTTCCCAAGCTTCCGTTAAAGCAATAGGAATAGAAGCCGCCGTTGTATTTCCGTATTTTTGAATATTATTGAAAACTTGATTGTCAGACAAACCAAATTTCTTCTGAATAAATTGTGAAATTCTCAAATTCGCTTGATGGGGAATTAGCATATCAATATCCGAAACCTGCAAATTATTAGCTTGCAAACCTTCATTTATGACTTCACTAAAACGAACCACCGCATTTTTGAAAACAAATTGCCCGTTCATATATGGAAAATAACTTTCGTCATTCGGATCTTGATCTTCAATAATATCAGAAACCCAACGCCCACCCATTCCAGGAGCTTTCACGATTAATTCTTCGGCGTGAACACCTTCTGAATGCAAATGAGTTGATAGAAACCCTTTTGTCAAATCTTCTTCACGACTTAAAACTGCTGCTCCAGCACCATCACCAAAAATCACTGAAACGCCACGCCCACGAGAAGTCATATCCAATCCTGTGGACTGAACTTCGGAACCAATAACTAAAATATTTTTGTACATTCCAGTCTTTATATATTGGTCAGCAACGGACAATGCGTAAACAAAACCGGAACATTGATTTCTAACATCTAATGCTCCAACGGTTCTCAAACCTAAATCTCGTTGTACTAAAACGCCAGGGCCAGGAAAATAATAATCGGGACTTAGGGTTGCAAAAACTACAAAATCGATTTCATCATTTGAAATTCCTGAGCGTTCAATGGCTATTTTTGACGCTTTCACACCCATTGTTGTTGTAGTGTCTTGTCCTTTTATAATGTGACGGCGTTCTTGAATCCCAGTTCGCTCTTGAATCCACTCGTCATTTGTATCAATAATTTTAGATAAATCATCATTTGTAACTCTATTTTCAGGAACGTAAAATCCTAATCCTGTTATTTTTGAATGATACATAGTTTTAGATTTATTATTTGTAATTTGATTGCTAAATTAAGGATAGTTTTTAGCAATAATGAACAAACTGTGATAAATTTAATTTAAAGTCCTAAAGTAACTTCAACATTCACTTCCAATTCAGAATCGTGATCAAAGAAAATCACTTTTCTATTGGCAACAGCCTTAATCAAATAATGACTTCCTTTGAAGTAAGATTGCTTTACAATGACTTTTAAAAATCCATTTTCAACAACTTTTAATTGATGTGGATACAATAAAAGGGTTTCGTCTTCTTGATAATTTTCAATTAATTGAGATGCTTTAAGTTCGTTAACTTCCCCAAAAAGTGAGGCGGTATATTTATTTATTGGATTTTTATATAAATGTGTAGATTCGGCTTTCGCCAATAATTTTCCGTCTTGTAAAACAATTGTTTCATCCGAAAATGAAAGGGCATCCGTGCTGTCGTGAGTGGCAATAATACAAGTAACTTCTTTTGATTTTAGATAGGCAAACAGATTTCTACGAAGTGCGTTTTTTCTAAAATTATCAATTTGACTGAAAGGCTCGTCTAACAATAATACTTCTGGTTCTAATGCTAAAACTCTTGCTAAAGCCACTCTTTGTTGCTGACCACCGCTTAAATATTTTGCTTTTGCATTTGAGAAATCAGACATTTCAACAATTTCTAAAAGTTCTTCAATGCGCTGTTTTTTCTTTTCAGGATGAACATTTGAAAGGTATTTTCCAACATTTTCAGCAACAGTGATAAAGGGCATTAAATCAAAATCTTGCGACAAATATTTCATAAATGACATTCCCGGAACCAAGTTGTATTTGGTGCCTAATACTTCTGTTTCATTCCAAAAAATTTGTCCTTCATCCAAATCATATAAACCATAAATGAGTTTTAATAAAGTACTTTTTCCACAGCCGCTTTCGCCAATAATAGCAATATTTTGTCCTTTATTTATAGTAAAATCAATTTGTTTTATGACTTTTTTATCATCGTAACCAAATGAAATATTTTGAACTCGAAGCATAAATGTATTGTAAAATTATTGTTGGCAAAGATAACTTCTTAAATAAAAACAATTGGAAATTTTAAGTTTTTATAATGTAAAAATTACATCTTATTTTGTAAATTTAATTTGTAAGACAATTTGTCACGTAACTGTAAATTGGTATCTTATTTGACTAATTTGAGAAAATAATAATTTTAAATTTTTAACTATGACAACTGGAAAAATCAATGTTTCGGTAGAGAATATCTTCCCTTTAATTAAGAAGTTTTTATACAGTGACCACGAAATATTTTTACGTGAACTAATTTCAAATGGAACCGATGCGACTTTAAAATTAAAACATTTAACAAGTATTGGCGAAGCAAAAGTTGAATATGGAAATCCAATTATCGAAGTAAAAATCGATAAAGAAGGTAAAAAATTGCATATCATTGACCAAGGAATTGGAATGACCTCTGATGAGGTTGAAAAATACATTAACCAATTGGCATTTTCTGGTGCAGAAGAATTTTTAGATAAATACAAAGATTCTGCCAAAGATTCTGGAATTATCGGACATTTTGGACTTGGATTTTATTCTGCTTTTATGGTTGCTTCCAAAGTTGAAATAATTACAAAATCATACAAAGACGAACCAGCAGCGCATTGGACGTGTGATGGAAGTCCAGAATTTACATTGGAACCAAGTGATAAAACGACTCGTGGTTCTGAAATTATTTTGCACATTGCCGAAGATTCATTAGAGTTTTTAGAAGACTTTAAAATTCGTGAATTGCTAAATAAGTATAATAAATTTATGCCTATTCCAATTAAATTTGGAACCAAAACAGAAAAAATAGAACAGAAAAAAGGCGAATTTGTTGAATCTGAAGACAAAGACAATATTTTTACTGAAGTAGAAGTTGACAATATTATTAATAATCCAAATCCAGCTTGGACCAAACAACCAACGGAATTATCGGATGAAGATTATAAAAATTTCTACAGAGAAGTTTATCCAATGCAATTTGAAGAACCGTTATTTCACATACATTTAAACGTGGATTATCCGTTCAATTTGACTGGGATTTTATACTTTCCAAAATTAGGTTCTGACTTGCAAATACAAAAAGACAAAATCCAATTGTATCAAAATCAGGTTTATGTAACTGATAATGTGGAAGGAATTGTGCCTGAATTTTTAACGATGCTAAAAGGGGTAATTGATTCACCAGATATTCCATTGAATGTTTCTCGTTCAAGTTTGCAATCTGACGGTGCCGTTAAGAAAATCTCCAATTATATCACTCGAAAAGTAGCTGATAAATTGAAATCTTTATTCACTGAAAACAGAGAAGATTTCGAGAAAAAATGGAATGACATCAAAATTGTTTTAGAATACGGAATGCTTTCAGAAGACAAATTCTATGAAAAAGCGGGCGCATTTGTTTTGTATCCAACAGTTGATGACACGTATTTTACATTAGAAGAATTAAAAGAAAAATTAGCTGCAAATCAAACCGATAAAGACGGAAAATTAGTGGTTTTATATGCTTCAAATAAAGAAGCGCAACACAGTTATATCGAAATTGCGAAAGAAAAAGGATATGAAGTTTTATTACTTGATTCTCCAATTATCTCGCATTTAATTCAAAAAATTGAAGGTGATAATAACACAATGACTTTCGTTCGTGTCGATTCTGACCACATTGATAATTTAATCAAGAAAGAAGAAACTTCAATTTCTAAATTGTCTGACGAAGAAAAAGAAAGTTTGAAAACAGTTTTAGAAGGATTTGTTCCAAAACAAAAATATTCGGTTCAAATGGAAGCTTTAGACAGCAATGCAGCACCATTTATTATCACGCAACCAGAATTTATGCGAAGAATGAAAGAAATGAGTCAGTCTGGCGGTGGCGGAATGTTCGGAATGGGAAATATGCCAGAAATGTATAACTTGGTGGTAAATACCAATTCTGATTTGGCTTCAAATATTTTAAATTCTACCGATAAATCAGCTCAAGAAAGTTTGGTAAAACAAGCATTAGATTTGGCAAAATTATCTCAAAACTTATTAAAAGGGGAAGAACTTAC
>CANINJ010000014.1 GCA_947468985.1 Bacteroidota bacterium | reverse complement strand
GATATTTATTTCAACAGGAATATTAATTTATTACTGCTATTTTAATGGTATTTTGGGTGGCAGAGAATACTTAGAATTTCCCCCATTATTTATTTTTCCAATTCTATTAGGATGGATATTATTTGGGGTTAACTATTTCAAAACTTTATTTAGAAAAATGTCCAATTGGTCAGTTTATTATTGGATGTGGGGAACAGGAATCGTATTTATGACCTATCATTTAAGTGAAGCTTATTTTTGGTTGATTCCCTATTTCAGGCAGAATTTCATAAAAGATTTGGCCATTCAATGGAAAGCAGGTGGCTCATTTGTAGGTTCTTGGAATATGTTGGTTTATGGAACTGCTTTGTATTTAATGTCCAAAATAAAAGGAGATGACGCTATTGGAAACAATAAAGAAGCGTTCTTTTTTTACTTTTTAGGATTAATAAATTTGATGTTTGGTTGGGCACATCACGTTTATATAATTCCAACGGCTCCCTGGATTCGATATTTTGCTTATGGAATTAGTATGACCGAATGGATTATATTATTTCATATTATTTATTCTTGGAGAAAATCATTACCAGAAAGTGCCAAAATCAAATATTTCTTACCCTTCAAATTTCTAATTCTTGCTGATATTTGGGTGTTTCTGAATTTAATTTTAGCATTATTATTCTCAATCCCAGCAATAAATTTATTCACGCATGGCACTCATATTACAGTGGCGCATTCTATGGGAACAACAATTGGAATTAATACCTCTATTTTATTGGCTTCCGTTTTATTTATAGTTTCTAAAATTAATCCTGCATTTAATTTTCAAAGTAAGCAATTGAAATGGGGCTTTATCATTTTTAAAGTTTCCTTTTTTGTTTTTTGGATTAGTTTATTAATGGCTGGAATTAAAAAAAGCAATTGGATGTATTTTACAAAAGACATTCCGTTTTCTGAAATGCAAGCTTCTTTATATTGGTTTTATTGCCTTTTCTTGTTTTTCGGTATAGGTATTTTTGTAGGATTACTACTTATTATTTTACCCGTTTTAAAACAATTGCAAAAAGCATATTCTTCCAATGAAACTATCGATACAATCTAATTTCAGTACATCTATAATACAAATGAAAAATATTAAAGAGCAAATATTAGAATTGAAAAAAGATAAAAATGCAGTTATTTTAGCGCATTATTATCAGGAAGCTGCTATTCAAGAAATTGCCGATTATGTTGGTGATAGTTTGGGATTATCTCAAGAAGCTGAAAAAACGGATGCCGATATTATACTTTTTGCTGGAGTTCATTTTATGGCAGAAACCGCAAAAATACTAAACCCTACAAAAAAGGTGATTCTGCCAGATTTAAATGCGGGTTGCTCGTTGGCGAGTTCTTGTCCGCCCGATTTATTTAAGAAATTTATCGATTTGCATCCCAATCATTTAGTAATTACTTATGTTAATTGTTCTGCTGAAATTAAAGCGATGAGCGATATCGTTTGTACTTCTTCAAATGCAATTAAAATTGTGGAATCCGTGCCAATAGATAAGCCAATAATTTTTGCTCCAGATAAAAATTTAGGAAATTATATCAATCAGAAAACAGGTCGAAATATGTTGCTTTGGGACGGTTCTTGTGTTGTTCACGAAGCATTTTCATTAGATAAATTGATTGCCTTATATCAAAAAAATCCTGATGCAAAAATCATTGCACATCCAGAATCAGAAACACATATTTTAGAAACGGCAAGTTATATTGGATCCACTGCAGGAATGATAGATTTTGTAAAAACCGATTCTAATTCTAAATATATTGTAGCTACAGAAGCTGGAATTCTCCATAAAATGCAGCAAGAAGTACCAAATAAAATTCTAATTCCGGCGCCTTCAAAAGAAGATACAACTTGTGCTTGCAGCGAATGTGGATTTATGAAAATGAACACACTTCAAAAAGTATATGATTGTTTGTTGAATGAATCGCCAAAAATTAGTATTCCCGAAAACATTAGAATTAAAGCATTAAAACCAATTCAAAGAATGCTTGAAATATCAAAATAATGACAACTACAAATTATTTAATTATAGGTTCTGGAGTGGCTGGATTAACATTTGCTTTAAAAATAGCCGATCGTTTTCCTGATAAAACAATCACGATTGTTACAAAATCGAACGAAGCAGAATCCAATACAAAATACGCTCAAGGTGGTGTCGCAATAGTTGTTGACCATCTTGATTCCTATCAAAAACATATTGAAGATACCTTGCTTTGCGGCGATGGTTTATGTGATAATGAAGTCGTGGAAATGGTAATATCTGAAGGGCCAAAACGATTAAAAGAACTAATTAATTGGGGTGCAAATTTTGATAAAAACGACAATGGAAATTTCGATTTAGGAAAAGAAGGCGGTCATTCAGAAAATAGGGTGGTGCATCACAAAGACCAAACTGGTTTTGAAATTGAAAGAGCAATTTTATCTCAAATTCATCAAAAAAAGAATATTACGGTTTTGGATTACCACTTTGCACTCGATTTGATAACGGAAAATAATATTTGTTTTGGGACTACTGTTTTAAACCCAAAAAAGAACAAAATTTATAGTATTAAAGCCGATTTCACTTTATTGGCAACTGGCGGAATTGGACATCTTTACGGGCATACAACAAATCCAATAATTGCAACAGGAGATGGTATTGCGATGGCATTTCGAGCAAATGCGTTAATAAAAGATATGGAATTTATACAATTTCATCCCACCGCTTTATTTGATACTACAATTGGTTCTAAATTTTTAATTTCGGAAGCTGTTCGTGGTTTTGGTGCCTATTTGAAAACAAAAAAAGGCAATCGATTTATGCAAAAGTATGATTCAAGAGGCGAATTGGCTTCTCGGGATATTGTTTCCCAAAGTATCGATTTAGAGCTTAAAAAAACTGGCGATGATTGTGTTTATTTAGATTGTACGCATTTGGATTTAAACGCTTTTATCAAGCATTTCCCCATGATTTATGAGCGTTGTAAAAACAATAAAATTGACATTTCTAAAGATTGGATTCCTGTAATTCCTGCTCAACATTATCTATGTGGGGGAATTATTGTAGATAAAAAGGGTAGAACTTCTATAAAAAATTTATTCGCATGTGGCGAATGTTCTCAAACTGGTTTACATGGTGCCAATAGATTGGCCTCAAACTCACTTTTGGAAGCGTTAGTTTATTCGGATAAAATTTTCAACTATTTATCTGAAAATGAAAATACAGATTCAACTTTTGATTTTGTATTAACTGATTTAGAAGTGCCAAATAAACCAATATTAAAATCGGATTATTTGGGTAAATTGAAACTAAAAGTACAGCTTTTGATGCGTCAAAACGCAGGAATTGTAAGGTATGACTCTGATTTGATCTATGCAAAAGCGCAACTGTCAGATTGGCTAATTGACTTGAATCATATAGAATCTAATTTTCAAATTACCGTAGCATTATTTGAATTAAAAAACATGATTACTATTGGTAAGATTATCATTCAAAATTCAATAGATAGAAATGACAATCGTGGTGGTTTTGTTAAATTCAAACTTTCAAACTAAAATTTTAGGCACAAAAAAAGACCAAGTCCCTCAACTCAGCCTTCCCCTGCTATTAAACCCAATAAAACTACTTTGCAGTAAATATCTTGGTCTTAATAGAAACCACTAACCAAATCCAATTATTTGTTGTTGAAGCGTCGCTTATTTTAAGCTTTTCTAATGTTTTGAATCTAACATTTGATAATAACCTATAGTAGTAACTACTTCTTTTTGAATTACATAAATTTTTAACACTGCAAATTACGACTTGAATATTTATTTAATATATGATAATTATCATCTTTTAAAACAGCCTTAAATTGGTGATTTTGGTTTATTGAATACAAGCGTAGATATCTTGAATCAAATTGTATCTAATTTTAAAATTAGCGTAGCATTATTTGAATTAAAAAATGTATGTTAATCGTGGTTGATTTGTTAGATTCAAACTTTTAAACAAATATTTTAGGCACAAAAAAAGACTGAGTCCCTCAACTCAGCCTTTCCACGCTATTAAACCCAATAAAATTACTTTGAGGTAAATATCTTAGGGTTAATAGAAATCATTAACCAAATCCAATTATTTGTTGTTGAAGCGTCACCAATTTTAAGCTTTTCCAATGTTTTTGAACCAAACATTTGAGAATAACCTGCGGATGCCACAACGTCTTTTTGAAGTGCATAACTTATTGTGAAATCAATTTCAGTTCCAAGGTAACTGTCCATTTTATTTGCGCCATCCATAACCGTATTTGGAGCAGAGAATAAATGTGGAGTTAAATTAAATTGCCATTTATTTTCAGTGTAATTTAATTTCAAAAAGGCATCTTGTAATCCGACGCTATTTTGATGATTTCCAACATAAAAATAATCCATATAACCATTAAATGCGTGGTTTGTTCCAAAAATTGGAGAGAATGATTTTATAGATGTACTCGTGTCATCTTGATTTTTTCCTGAAAGAAATTCGTAACCCAATGTCGCTTTAAATTTTGTTGCTAAAGCGTATCCAAGGTTTAATCCTGCATAAAAAGCATTGACATTTTTGTCGCTACTTTTCCCAGATTGCCCATATAAACTAAGATTATAATCCCATTTGGTATTTTTAAACGACAAATAAGTACCGTACGTTTGTTTATAATCTACAATTAAATCAGTACTTGAATTTGCATATTCAAAACCCGTATTTAAAAACAACAAACTCATATTCAATTCATTAATTTTTGAATGATACCAAGCATATTGCATTGATTTGTAGTTGGTTGTATAGGCAGTTGTTGGTGCAATTAAATTTTCAGTATTGGCATTAAATGCAAAACCTAAATCCAATTGGTTGTTTTTTTTATGGTATGAAAACAACAGTGCGTCATGACTTTGACCTTGTTGTGCCCAATCAATTTCACCTAGAATTCTCTGATTGTCATACGATAATACTTGGCGACCCATTCTAGAACTCCAGTTTGCATTGAAATCATATTGTGCCCATACTTCAAATAATGCAATTCCATTTTTGTCGGATTGTGTAGTTGTAGCAATATCTCCCCAAGTACGAACATTTTGAAAAGTCAATTTCAATTTCAGTTTGTCTTGCTTAAAATTCAAATTAAATCGGGAACGTTGCGAAACAAATGAAGTTGGTTTATCTCCGGGTTTCATTAGACTTTTAATCCCATTTCTATACTCATATCGAGGTCTAAGTTGAATAGTAGCATCCAATTCTTGCGCAAATGCTTCAAAATTCATTGCTAATAATATCACTAGGTAAATATATTTTAAAAGTTTCATAATTTTTTAATTTAGTATTTCCGCTTCTTCTGTAATTTTTTTTATTGTTTCGTCAGAGTTTACTCCCAAACCTTCTTGTTGAAATGTTAATTCGCCTTTAGCATTAAAAACGCTAATAATATTAGAATGTGAGAATTCTATTGGCGATACTTTTTTATAGTTTACAGCCAAAATTGCAGCAAATTCTCTTGTATTTTCTTCAGTTGATCTTAGAAATTCCCATTGCAACCCGTCCATTTTGTTTTCTATTGAAAAGGCTTTTAAACGCTCTGGAGTATCTACTTTTGGGTCAATACTTATTAAAACTAATTTTACATTTTTTTTAATATTTTCCGGCAAACGACTTTCAATATTTCTCATATCAGCTACTAATCTTGGGCAAGCCGATTTACAAGAGGTATAAATCATTACCATTACAAGAACTTTTCCCTTTAAATCTTTCATCTCAATATTTTCAGAATTTTGATTTGTCCATTTACTTGGGAGATTGTAAATTGATAATTCGGAGATTGTTTTTGATTCCGTTTCTTTCTTTACATTTTTGTTTGAATTGCAACTTTGTAATACTACTGAAAGTAACATAAATCCTAAAATTAACTTTTTCATTGTTGTATATTTTTATTATTTTTATTCGATTATAAATCTTTAGCACATCGAAATCCTAAATTACGAGTTGTAAAACGTGCTTTTAAACTAGCTCGAAAACCATAGCGCATAAAGGCAGCATAATTCATTAAATCGGAAGCATTTATAGAACCGCTTCCACAGAACAGATTCTTATCGGTGTCTTTATCTTTTCGAGATTCTCCTGATAAAAAAATACTGTTGAAATCGGCAGTCCATTCCCAAACTAATCCGTGCATATCATAAACTCCCCAATAATTTTTAAAGGTTTGACCAACAGGATTTACATAAGTTTTAGGTTTTTCATACCAAGCCAAAATATAGGCGTTAAATTCTTCTTTTGTTCGTGCATCCGATCTGGATTTGTCTGCCATTGCC
Organism: Bacteroidota bacterium; assembly: GCA_947468985.1. Taxonomy (GTDB): domain Bacteria; phylum Bacteroidota; class Bacteroidia; order Flavobacteriales; family Flavobacteriaceae; genus Flavobacterium. The sequence goes on along the minus strand of CANINJ010000014.1, from coordinate 8,228 downwards.
ACATATTCCCATTCATCCATTGTTGGTAATCTTTTGCCTTGGCATTCACAATATTTTTTGGCGGCAAACCAAGAAATATTTATAATTGGGGCATTGCTTAGGTTATTTATACCATAATTAAATTCGGTTTCCCAATGTGATAAATAGCTTTTTTCGGCAAATAAACCTTTCATTTTGGATCTACTGTAATCTGGATATTTTTTTACAAATAGCAAATATTGAACATTTGTAACTGGATAAACATCCATTTTGAAAGAATCAACTTCCACAGGTTTTTTATTTTTGGTACCATAAAGGGGAACATAAGCTCCCCTTTTTATAGTAACCATTTGATAATCTTGAGCCCAAAGCAATGAAGTTAGTAGCAGTAAAAATGAATTGATAATTATTTTTAAATGTAACATAACAAATTACTTTTAATTGAAATTTATTTTCGTTGAGCTTTAACCATTGCTGGTGTTACAACTGTTTTATTATTTCCCCAACTGCTATAAACATACGTCAAAACATCTGCAATGTCTTTGTCGTTTAAGGTTTGCGCAGGCATTGCACCATTAAATTTCAAACCATTTACTACAATTGCTCCATTTGAACCTTTTATAACTTGTTTGATTGCACGAGTTACATCTTTATTAAGATAATCTGATTTTGCCAACGGTGGGAATGCACCAGGAATTCCTGCACCAGTAGCCTGATGACAAGCGATACAAGTTTTTGCGAATACCGCTTTTCCTTTGTCTGCTTGTTGACTAAAACCTTGTAATGCGATTGTAATAAATGCGATGCTAAAAAGTAACTTTTTCATTTTTATGTTTTTAAATTTGTGTTGATTTATTTTCTTTGAGCTTTAACCATTGCAGCGGTAACAACTGTTTTCTTATTTCCCCAACTATTATAAACGTAGGTTAAAACATTTGCAATTTCTTCATCAGTCAAGTTCTGACTAGTCATTATATTATTGTATTTTTTACCATTAACAGTAACTTCTCCAGTTCTACCTTTAATAACTGTAGCTATGGCGCGGTTTACATCTGCATTCAAATAATCAGATTTAGCTAATGGAGGAAAAACCGTTGGAATTCCTTGACCTTCTGATTGATGGCAAGCGAAACAAGTTGTTCCAAAAACAGCTTTACCCGCTTTTATTTGTTCAGCAACAGTTTTTGCGACATAAGGTTTTGCAACAATTTTTTCTTTAGGCATCGTTTGAATGGTTCCGCCTTCAGGCAAATAAATTCCTTCTTGAGTTGTACCAGAATAGATTTCTTTATTAGCAGGTCCTTCCACTTTTAGCATCCCTAAAGCACCTTTATTAAAAGCTCTAAAAATAGAGTGATCCACAATAATAAATGTTCCGGGGACATCTACTTTAAATTCAACAATTGCTGCACCTCCCGATGGAATTAGTGTTGTTTGTACATTTTCGTTAACCATATCCCCACCTTCAACACGAACTTTGTCGAATATTTCTCCAATTACGTGAAAAGAGGAAACTAAATTAGGGCCACCATTTCCAATATACAAACGAACAGTTTCGCCCACTTTTGCAGTCAATGAATTATCGCCTGCAATTCCGCCAACTTTACCGTTGAAAACAACATAATCTGGATCTTCTTTAACCGCTTTATTCATATCAAAAGCTTGCGTTCCTGATTCTCCATATTTTCCTTTGGTATAAAAATCACCTTGCATAATGTAATATTCTTTGTCAACAGGAGGAAGTCCACCTTCTGGTTCAACTAATATTAAACCATACATTCCATTGGCAATGTGCATTCCTACAGGAGCTGTTGCGCAATGATATACATAAAGACCAGGGTTTAATGTTTTGAAATTAAACACTTTTTCATGTCCTGGTGCAACCAATGAAGAAGCTGCTCCACCACCTTGACCTGTAACAGCGTGTAAATCGATGTTGTGAGATAATTTATTATCGGGATGGTTATTCAAGTGAAATTCAACTTCATCACCAACACGTGTTCTAATAAAACTTCCAGGAACTGAACCGCCAAATGTCCAATACATGTATTTGACACCGTTGACCATTTCGCCTTCCATTTCTTTAATTTCCATATTCACGACCAATTTTGTTGCTGGTCTGTCTCCGATTGGTTTTGGAACCATTGGAGGTCTTGACAATTCGGCATTCATTACACCCTCAATTGGAATGTATCTGTTGTGATCGGATTGACTTTCTAAAAATCTTTGTTTGAATGCTACTAATCCTATTGACGCAATAACACATCCTATTAGAATAATTTTTAATCTTTTACTATTTTTTAAAACAGTTTTCATAATTTTTATTTTTTTTTAATTTAACATTAATTAATAGTGCAAAATTAAAAGACAAAAACATCCTTTATCATGATATTTATCATAGTAGTAATTATTTTATAAAATAAGTAGCACTGCTAAAACAATCACTGTTAATAAAAGTATTAAGCTAACCTTCCAAAATGAATTTGCATTTTTTAATTCCATAAATTGAAAGGCAACTAGAAGAAATTTAATTGCTGAAATAACCATTATCAGAATTGTACTGATTTGACAAATGTTTTTATTATTGGATAGCAGTGCAGTAGAAACGGTCAGCAATAGCAATAAGAAATAGGTAATTGTAGTTTTTCTCATATTCAGAAAATTAAATAGAGTACTGGAAATAATAGCAACCAAATCAAATCACACATGTGCCAAAATGCACCACAAGCTTCAATATCTTCAATTGTAGTATCTGAATTTTCCTTATTTATTCCATAATTTGTCCAACTCAAAATTACCAAACCAATAATTACATGAATAACATGAAATCCCGTTAACATCCAATAAAAACTAAAGAAAATGTTTGTATCTAATGAAATTCCAGCTTCAATTTTATGATAATATTCGATACTTTTTAAAATGATAAACAAAAATCCTCCAAGCATCGTTAACTTGAAATAAAAGGAGGATTTATGGATATTATTCTCTTTGAATTGATGAACTGCATTTGCCATAAAATAGCCACTTGTGAGTAAAAAAAAAGTATTTATGGCTCCAAAAGTAGTATTAAGTTGCAAACGAGATTGATGATAAAGTTCGGAGTTTTGTTTTCCAAAATATACAAATGCAACAATTGCCATTCCAAAAGTGATAAGTTCTAAAAAGATAATAATCCACATTAAAATTCCTCCAGGCGGATAATATATGTTCTTATAATTGATTTTTTGTGTTTCCATTACGTTGTTTTATTCCCAATCCAATAATCGTTTTTCGCCTTCAATATTCTTAATATCTGTAATATCCTGAGACATTTCAATTACGCCTTTGTAATTTTTATCGGCATCTCTAACAGCAAAATATCGAATGTATATAAGTCGTCCTTTGAAATTTATCCAAAAGGAAGATTCGTTTTGCGTGCCTTTTCTAAATTCATCTAATATTTTAAGTACCGTTCCAACGCTTTTTGGAGGATGGCAAAACTTTACTTCACGACCAATAATTCCAGCACTTCGAGGGAAAACACGTTCTTCACCACGGTTATAAAAGATAACTTTATCGTTTTCATCTACAAAAGTTAAATCCAAAGGCATCGTTTTCAAAAGTAAATTAACTTGTTCCACGGTCATATATCCTTCGTCAAAATGCGAAGTATTTTCAAGCGAAAAGGTTAATTCTCGATTCGTAAAATCTTCACTTGGATGAATATATGCTACTGACGGAAATGGGGTAGGGGCTTCTGGTAGCATCCAACCAATTTCTTCTTCGCCAATTCGCATAATAATCCAATCATTTTCGGATAATAAATCCAATGCATTGGGAAACAAAATCGTTTCTTCCACTTGCATTAACCGATAAATTCCATCAATTAAAAAGGGAATATTGGTTTCAATTTTATCGAATTCTTTATGTTCAATATTTTTTCGCAACAACCGAAATTGTTCTCTTAAATTATCGTGAAATGACCACATTCCTTGTGAAGGCCCATTCCAACCTTTTTTTTCTAAAAATGGAAAAAGTTGATTTTCTTTTCTCGAAAATCGCTTTTCGATAGTTTGAAGATGATTGAAAACATTGATGAATTTTGTTAAATCTTCATTAGAATTAATTGCTACTAATTCTTCTAAAAGTTGATGAATTAGGTCGTTTTCTTGAAAGTAAACCCGAACAGGATGTCCATCTGGAAGTTGTGTATTGTTTGAATTATCACTCATTGTAATAGCTATTTTTGATGTTTAATTTTTTCATATAATTTTACCAAAGAATTTAATAATTCTACAGGAGTTGTCAAGATTTGGTAATGATTTTGCCCAAACATTTGTGGTAAATAGTATTTTGCTTGCGCCTCAATTGCCAATGCATAAGAATTTATATTTCGTCCATTAAGTTCTCGGAGCGCTTGTTTCACGTCGTTTATTCCATATTTTCCCTCGTATTTATCATAATCGTTTGGTTTCCCATCAGAAATCAGAATTACCCATTTATTTTTAGTTTTTCTGCTGTCTAATCTTGCTCCCGCATGTCGCAAAGCTGCACCAATTCGAGTGTAACCATTTGGTTCAACCGCTCCAATTTTATGTTTGGCAACGTTCCAACTTTCGTCAAAATCCTTCAATGTTAAATACGTAGAAAAATTACGCGTTTTTGAGTAAAAACTATCAATCGAAAAATCAATATTAAACTCATTTAACATTTCTCCAAAAAGAATAGAAACTTCTTTTTCGACATCAATAACTCGGTTTCCATCAGCATAGCCATCGCTGGAAAGACTTATGTCTAATAGGATTAGTATTGATAAATCTTTCTCTTTCTTTCTATTTGAAATGTATATCTTTTCTGAAGGAGTTCGCTTTGAATGAACATCAATATACAAATCCGTTATGGCGTCAATGTCAAATTCATCACCTTGAGTCTGCCGTTTTTGTTGCTGCATTTTGTTGTTTACATTGGTCAACATTTTGCGCAAACCCATCAGCGTAGATGCATTTTTTGTAATTGTATTTTTATAATAATTGCTATCTGTTTTTTGCTGTGATTTTGGATATACTTTGCAGAAATTTTCTTTATATATTCTTTTGCTAAAATCCCATTCGTTATACAATAAATGAAACCCTTTGGAATCCATTTCTGCACTTTCAGAAATAGTGGTATTTTCGATAAAGTCTGATTGATATACTGAATGTGACATATCGTCAACACGAACTGTAAATTTCATATTCAATTCTTCCAACGCTTCTTGATGGTCTTCTAATTCATCTGAGCCATCAAAATCACGCCAAGTTCCATTGAATTCTTCTGCAGTTTCTACCTTTTCAAAATTATGCAATAACACATAATCTTCTTGTTGCTTTTTATCTACCTCGATAGTAATCACTTCTTCCACAGCTTTTGATTTTATAGTGGTTAAAGCCTTATTTTCGTTAGCATTTTTCATTTTATCAGAGAAATTTTCGAGAACTGAATCTGTTTTTTGCTCTATTTCATTTCGCATCCATTTTCCGAAAAGCCAGGAATAATCTGCTAGTTTTTTTGCGTCTAATTTTTCATCAAAATGTTGTTTTGCTTTAAAATAAAACGCCTCCATTAAAGGAAATTCTTCAAAAATTACGGCTAAAATTCTATTGGATGTTTCTTCCGCTTTTTGTTGTGAAAGTAATAATGAAGGTTCTTTTTCTGTTGAATTCCAATTTAAATCCAAGCGTTGCTGAATACTTAAATATAAAATTCTGAAAAGGTAAAAATTTCGATTTTCTTCAATAGTTGAAAATTTGGCAAATGAAATAGGAAGAAAATAATTATTGTTTTTATGACCTCCTTCGCGTTCTGCAGGAAAAATTTCGATTGGTTTTCCAGATAAAGCTCTTGCTAAAATTGTTAAACGGGGTTTTATATCATTCAAATAAACAGTTCTGTCTATGATTTTGAAATCAATTTTTTTACTCTTTTTTAAGTGTTTAAAAAGCTTACCAACTATATATTCATCTATTTCGAAACCCATAATATTAGTATTCAGTTGTCATTTTAATAACTTTAAACCTTAAAATTTTTAAATCATCAAATTGCATAAGTCTTTCAATGCTTCTATCGTTTGTAAATCATCAGTTAATGGTTCTACAACAGCAACGTGAACTGACAATCTTTTTGGCAATCCACTATGAATTATTTTTGCGGCATCGACTAATAGCCTTGTAGAAACGGTTTCGGTTAAACCTAATTCGGTTAAGTTTCTAATTTTATTTCCAATGGCTACCAATTTCTTTGCGGTTTCAGCATCAACATTAGTTTCCTTTATCAAAATTTCGATTTCAATTTTCGGTTCTGGATATTCAAAAGAAATTGCAATAAAACGTTGTCTTGTAGAAGGTTTCAACTCCTTAAACCCTCTTTGATATCCTGGATTAAAAGAAGCAACTAGCATAAAATCTTCATGCGCTTTAATCGTTTCACCCAATTTATCAATAAAAAGTTCGCGTCTGTGATCGGTTAATGAATGAATGGCAACAATTACATCGGGACGGGCTTCAGCAACTTCGTCCAAATAAATTAGATGACCTTCTTTTACAGCTGTAGTCAACGGGCCGTCAAGCCAAACCGTTTCTGCACCTTTGATAATAAAACGTCCAATTAAATCGGTAGATGAAGTTTCTTCATGGCAACTAATTGTAATAATTTTTTTACCCAATTGGTGCGCCATATATTCAATAAAACGAGATTTCCCTGTGCCTGTTGGGCCTTTCAATAAAAAAGGAATTTTATTTGCATAGGCATGGTTAAAGACCTCAATTTCTTTCCCTACGGTGTGATAATATGGTGTGTTTTCTAACATATTCTATTTGATTTTAAATGAAAAACCAGAAACCATTAACCTACTTTTCTTTGGAAATTCAATTCTAAAAAAGTGAGGTTAAAGGCTTCTGGCATTCAATACTGTATTTATTTACTTTCTTCTAAAGCTTCATCAGTTGGTCTGCCATATTTTATGAAATCATAAATAAATAGCCCAATTCCGATGGTAAACATTGTCCCACAAATTAGTAATACAACAAAGTGAATTGCAATTTCATTTTGAACTTCCATGAATTCCATTTTCATTTTTCGTTCCATATAAACTTGCGCAACACCTGCAACCCCAAAGGCAACTGTCATTCCTAAGATTCCTATATTAGATAACCAAAAAGCCAAATGACCTTGAAAACTATCGTATCTTTTTCGTCCAGTTAAATTAGGTAACGCATAGCTAATCATTGCTAATACAATCATCGCATAAGCACCCCAGAATGCATAATGTCCATGCATTGCCGTAATCAAAGTTCCATGTGTATAAATGTTTACTTGTGGTAAAGTATGAGCAAAACCAAGTAATCCAGCACCAATAAACGACACTACTGCTGATCCAATTGTCCAAAATAAAGCAATTTTGTTAGGATGACTTTTTTCGCCTTTTCGATACATATTGATAGCAAATAATGCCATCGCCAAGAATGCTAAAGGTTCCAAGGCAGAGAATATTCCACCAACAATCAACCAGATTTTATTTACACCAATATAATAGTAGTGATGTCCTGTTCCTAAAACTCCCGAAAGGAAAGTTAAACCAACAATTACGTACAACCATTTTTCAATAACTTCTCTATCAACTCCTGTTAATTTGATTAAAAGGAAAGACAAAATTCCACCCATAATTAGTTCCCAAACACCTTCAACCCACAAGTGAACTACCCACCAACGGAAGAATGAATCCATAACTTGACTGTCAAACCAAATCATTCCAGGAATGTAAAGTAAGGCTGCAAAAAACAATCCCATAACAAGCACAATTGCTGTTGTAGTTTGTTGTTTTCCTTTGTACAGTGTTCCAATGATTAGTCCTAAAAATAATAAAACATTGACAACAACTAAATAATCTAATTCTCTTGGGATTTCAAGAAATTTTCTTCCTTCCCAATGGTTAAAGTGGAAACCAACAATAGCAACAACCCCAACAATTGCCAAAGAAATTAGCTGAACATAAGCCCATTTTACGCTAATTAATTCATTTTGCGATTCTTCAGGTATAATGTAATATGCTGCTCCCATAAAACCTGAAAGTAACCAAACAACTAATAAATTGGTATGAACAGCTCTTGCAACATTAAAAGGTATAATTTCGTGTAAACCCTGTATTCCTATTCGGTCAAAGCCCATTATAAAGCCATAAATTATTTGCAGTGAGAATAAAAGCATACACAATGCAAAAAACCAATAGGCGACTT
>CANINJ010000013.1 GCA_947468985.1 Bacteroidota bacterium | reverse complement strand
TCACTACCAGATTTATATGCAGGAAAAATCTGTGCAGCTCTTGACAGACAACATCCAAGAGATTTATTTGATGTGAAATTTCTTCTCGAAAAGGAAGGTTTAACAGATAATTTACGGAAAACATTCTTAATATTTCTAATTAGTCATCAAAGACCAATCTCAGAACTATTGGCTCCAAATAGAAAAGATATTAGCGAAATTTACGAAACCGAATTCAAACAAATGGCAGAAGTAGATGTTCCTTTGGCACAATTGGTAGAAGCTAGAGAAAATTTAATTAACCAAATCAATTCACAAATGACAGACAATGAAAAGAAATTTCTTTTATCTTTCAAAAGCAAAACTCCCGATTGGAATTTATTAGAAATGGAAAATAGTACTGTTATTGCTAATCTCCCTTCTGTACTTTGGAAAATGATAAATCTTGAAAAAATGCCTGTTCATAAACACAAGGAAGCGTTTGATAAATTAAAAAACATTCTATATCCAATTAACCATAAATAGATATTAAAATCTATTTTCATTAAAATGTCTTTAATTATTTAATAGTAAATAACACTTTACATTCCAATTCCCACTCCTTTCCCAACGCTCCAAAAAAAATTACTGGCACAGTTTTTAGAAAAAACACGTACGCTTCGCAACTTGTTTAAGTGATATTAATTTATTTTGATCTTTCAAAACAATATCAACTTAATCTGTTGAGTTCAAAAAAATGATTAAATTTGTATTTAAAATTAATTATTTAGTAATGTAAATCCCTATTAATAAAGACTTTTCTATTGACAATTACGATTAATTGTTAAAAAGTTTGGTCAATTATAATGTTGTGTGTATATTTGCATTAATCGTACCAGTAGCGCTTCCCGTAAGAACAGCCTTCTGGTCTTTTTTTTTATATCTATATGGCAAGTAAAGATCCTAAAACAGTAACACAACAAATTGAACTTCTAAAAGAAAGAGGGATGTTGTTTCGTAATGAAGAAGCAGTACCTCATTTTCTTCATAACATTAGTTATTATCGATTAAAAGGATATTGGTGGGAAATGCAAACGGATAAAGTTGACCATAAATTCAAAGAGGAAAGTTATTTCGAAGATGTGATTGATTTATATAATTTCGACAGACATTTAAGACTTCTAATTTTTGATGCAATAGAAAGAATTGAGGTTGCACTAAGAACAAAACTAATATATAATTTATCATTAGCTTATGGTCCTTTATGGTATTTAGATTATTCAATTTTTACAGATGGAATAAATCAAATGTCAATAGCAGGTCATTTAAGTAATGAAATTAAGCGAAGTAAGGAGCAATTTATTGAGGAGCACAATAAAAAACATAAAAACGAACTACCAGAAGCTTGGAAAGCACTTGAAGTAGCTTCTATGGGGTCGTTGTCTAAATTATATAAAAATTTAAACCATCAATTACCTGAAAAATCAAGAATAGCACAAGAGTTTGGCTTTAATTCTCACAGTGATTTCTCTAGTTTCTTAGAAGCAACCACTGTAATAAGAAATGTTATAGCTCACCACTCTAGGTTGTGGAACAATAATATTACAATAAAATATTTGTGGCCAAAAAACTTAAAAAATCCACCAATAACATATACTCCGTCGGACAGTCAAAGGGCTAAGTTATTTTCATTATTTACATTAGTCATTTACACGTTGGAGTTTATTAGTCCAAATAGTTCAATAAAAGGGAAGTTTTATGATTTAATAGATGAATTTTCAAACGTTCCTATTCATAAAATGGGATTTCCAGAAAATTGGAGAACACAACCAATTTGGATAAAAGAATAGTTTTAAATTATCATATTAATTCAGATAAGCAATAATATATACTTCAAAAAAGAGGATTTACATACCAATTGCCCCTCCTTTCCCAACGCTCCAAAAAAAAATACTGGCACAGTTTTTAGAAAAAACACGTACGCTTCGCAACTTGCGCCAGTAATTTTTTCCCCCAAGCTTAGTTACATAATGTGGCATTATAGTGCATTAAGAAACACCCTGCTACTATAGAAAATCTCGCATGCACCATAATAACATTATGTAAAAAAGCCGCCACACCCAACGCGCTTGCCAGTGGCTCTAGGGCAACTTTTTGAGCAGCTTCCATCGCACCGGCCGGCTACTCAAAACACCACCCTTCGCCACTGTCTTCAACAACGTTCTGTATTTCAGTAGAAACGTTACGGTCATAATTGCTTCTACGAACATTTACGGTAACTGTTTTTAGCATCTTTGTATTTAAATAGGGAAGTAGTTGCATTGCTTTTGTAAGTGCCTTTTCATTTTCATAACAACTACATTCATAATTCTCAATTCACAATTACTTCCGGGCACCCACAAAACCAAAAGAGCCAGCAAGAGTATCATTTTTCATTTGCCACCACGCTCAGTGGTAATTGCTTTTACAATAGCCGATGCCCTTATCTTTTCTTAGTACAATCCTTTCTGCCTTTCGACATTCGACGTTTATAGGCACCAGCTATTCATAAAAGCAATCAGAAACAACCCAACACGCAAATAAAAAATCGATACCCTTGCTCTGAGCTGCTACCACTTCACTCGGTAAGCGTTTGCATTGTTTTTTGAAGAGGCTACCTAGTTCCATAACCACACTAATTCATAATTCATACTTTATAATTCATAATTAATTTCAGCCTCCTCAAAAATCAAATAGTAGAAGGAAGAGTATCAATTTTTCAGATGGATAAAGCACATTTTCTTTTTCATCACACTCAGTCATCCATCTACAAAAAATTGATACACTTCCAAGAACCTCTATCTTCCATTTCAACAATCATTACTTCAGTATTCAATCCGATTGAACAAGAACATTTGATTTGGATATTCAAAATAAAAAATAAAAAAAAGAGAGCAAAGGTAAGTTCCAGGTTTACAAAAAAGCAAGTTCAAGCCCTACGGGTTTTTGAAAAAATCTCCACCCTTTCGGGTAGTATTTTTTCAAAAAAACCTGCTTTTTTGAAACCTTACACTTGAACGAATGGCTTTCTTTTTTTCTTTTTTTTCTTTTAAAAAAATTTATAGGTTGAGAGTTGCGAGGCACTATTGCATTTCATCAGAAAACCTGCGGAAAATTGAAAATCTAACCCATTTTTAAAGCCGAATGTTATGCTAAATTTCATCATTAAAACCCACCGATTAGGAACAGTTTACACCAAACCCCATTTGTTTGTACTTAACAAAGGGATGAACAGCGGGAAGCCCCAAAAAGAGCCTTTCACAAACAGTTTTGTAATCATTTTGCAAAACCAAGAAGACTTAGAAAGCTTATTTTTCATTGCCTATAGTTTATGGCAAACAAAATTCTGGCACCCATTTTTAGTAGGTTCTGTAATCCCATTTTTGCGCCTTCCCGATTTCAAAAATGAGTTCAACCCAAAAGCCAGTTTAATGATGTCAGAACACAATGAGCATCTTAAAAATGTTGCAGCACTAAAACTTTTGGAACAAAAAGAAAAACAATTTCACCAAAACATCAACCTCATAAACGATTTACGAAAAGTGATTTTATACCGCTATTGCAGAAAGTAAACGCAGTCAAGTCCTTGAATTCATTAGAAATTTTTTCGAAAGCTGCATATAAAAATTAAATAAAACACCGTAAAAAAAAGCCCAAAACACCGTAAAATACAGATATTCTTAAGAGGTAATTTGCAATAAAATAAATAATGTAATTGATAATAAATTTACAATCAATATGATTTGAATGAATTATGTTGTTTTTTTCTTATTACTTAAAATAAGTTTAAATAAATCTCTTGTTAAACAATCTTGCTTTAATTCAGCGTTCGAAAGTTGAATGAAAGTAAATTGAGTAGAAGTTCATAGTGTTTTGAAAATAGTCGCGAGTATTTTTATAGATAAGATGAATTTTCTAAAATAGTGAACTTTTTGTTCACGGGCTGGAAAATTTAATTCCAATAAACAGCAGCCATAAGCAATTAAGCACTGGGAATTTCAATTTATAATGAAAAATCTATTCTTAGGTTTAGTTATGTTAGTAGGAACTGTAAGTTTTGCAAACCCTGGAGATCCAATCAAAAAACTTCCGGTAGAAACTGCAACAACTGTAAAAACTGAAGTAGTTAAAAAGGTAGTTGAAACAAAAGTTGCAGATGATGCAATATATTGTTCAGTTACGATCGGAGACGTTAGTATGTCTTGCTGGTTTTGCAATTGTAATGATTTGCGTTTGGATGCTTTAATAGCAGCTGGATATTAATTCAAAATGATAGGGCAATTTGTAATTGCCCTATTTTACCATTCATTAATAAATTAAATAATATGAAACTCAAACTATCAATATTCTTATTTGTTGTATCAAACATTTTTTTTGGACAAGAAAAACAAATTTTAAAAAACATTAAAATAGTATATTCACACTCTTTAATGAAAGATGTTTTTTTAAATGACTACACTTTAATTATAAAAGACTCAATTGCTCAATATAATTCAAATAGAGAAAAACAGAAGAAAGAAATAAATGGAAATACATTTGAAATCGGTGCGGATATTTTTATTAATAATCTCAATTTAAATACAAATCTCTATAAAGAGCAACGAAAATTAGAAAGTAGCACACTAGTTAATTCAGAATGGTTTAATGAAACAAAATGGGAAATAACTAACGAAACGAAATTCATATCAGGCTACAAGGCAATTAAAGCGACAACCGAATCGTATGAGCTAAAAAAAGACAATCCATACTATCAAGGTAAAGCAATAGTTTGGTTTACCATGGAAATACCAATTTCAGCTGGTCCTGCAAGATATGGTGGTTTACCGGGTTTAATTTTGGAAATCGAATATGAAAAAGGTAATTCAAAGTACAGACTAAAAAGTATTGTACTAGATACTTCGGAATCTTTAAAAGATATAAATGACGGTAAAAAAATTATAAAATCAGACATTCTATATTGGAGATGAATAACAACAGAACATTTCTTTCCATTATGTTGACATTTTCAACAATATTATCTTTTTCCCAAACAAAAATAATAGGTACCGTTAAGGATGAAAACTATTCGTCTTTAACTAGTGCTAATGTGATTTTGTTTGAGAATAACAAAATAATTGAATTCACAAAATCGGATAATAAAGGTTTTTTTCAAATTGAAAAGCAATTATTGGAAGGTATCTATCTTATTGAGGTAGCAAAATTTGGATTTGTAAAATTCAATCAAAATATTGTAGTTGGAACAGATAATAAACAACAAATTGATTTAAATATTTTACTAAATACTACAGATTTTATAGAGTTAAAAGAAATAAAAATTATATCAAAACCTCCTATAATTGTTAAAAAAGACACTATAATTTATAACATTGACAAACTAAAAGATGTATATGATAACAATTTAGAACAAGTATTAGCAAAAATTCAAGGATTCAAAATTCAAGCAAACGGCGAGATAGAAGTTAATGGAAAGATAATACGAAAAGTAATAATTGATGGAAAGGAGGTTTCAGATCTAGGAAGTGCATTACTTACTAAAACACTTTCTCCAAATGACATTAAGGAAATTGAAGTTCGTTTTGATGAAAAAAACAACAAGCTCAAAGAAAGTCTGATTGATGAGGGTAAATTCGTTATTTTAGACATTAAACTAAAAGAAGATTTAAATAAAACATTTTTTGGAAACATAATTGGTAATGTAGGTTATCAAAAAAATTATAAAATTGGTAGTTACTCAAATTTCTTTTCACTTAATAAAAAAGTTAATATTCAAGCATTTGAAGAGAATAGTAATTTTGGGAACAATAAAATAACTTTAGAGAAAATTCGAAATATTGGAGAAGAAGCCAATGCCAAAATGTTTTTATTGCCAATTGATTATAATGAAGTGAAAAAGAGAAAAGGTCTTAACGATGAGCTTTATGGCTTTAATAATTTTATTCAAAACGATAATTCAATTTTAGGATTGTCTATAAATTATGCTTTAAATGAAAAAACTGATCTGTTTATTGGTAGTTTTAATAACTATCATTTTATTAAGAATCAAAGTTTTACTAATCAGTATTATATCAATGATTTAATAAATAGTATTGACTTAAATAACACACAAATAGAATACAACTCAAAAAACAAAATTCAACTAAAACATACTTCTGATAAAATAAAATTAAAAATAGACTTTAACTATTCATGGTTCAAAAACAAATTAGTTAACAAAAATAAAGATCAAAATAGTAATGATTTTGCTAGTAAATACGATTCAAGCAACTTCTATTTAAACAATTCATTCGAATATGTTTTTAGTAAAAAAGTGGGGTTAATATCGAATGTCTCACTCTCAAATGAGAATTATAATATAGACAATAACTTGCAAACGACAGACTTAAATTTAGCAAATTTTTTAGGTTCATCATTATCTGAATCCTTATTTTTTTTTAATCAAAAAAGTTTTAATAGAGAACAAAATTTAATAACTGAATTAAAAATAATTCAAAAAACAAATTGGGGGAATCATGTCATTGGCTTTAAATATTATTCAAATTTTTTATATAATAATAAAATTTCAATTAATTCAACAGATACTAATTTTGATTTTCTAAACCCTAAACAAAAATTATATTATGACTCAAATTCTTTACTTTACAACTATCAAAAGTCCATAGTAAAGTTTGTAATTAATGCAAATTTAGAATTATCACAAGTACATTTTCCAAATAATAAAATAAGTGCAAATTATTTTCAGTATAATATAAATGTAGTTTATTCGCCAAATGAATTTACTAATATGACACTAATAGCAGCAAGAAATTTGAGTAAATATTCTTTAGAAAAAACTATTAATGGATTGTATTTATCGAATTTTCAAATCGTATTTGAACCTTCCATTGATTTGACACCTACTTATAATGACACTTTTTCATTAACGTATTTTAAACTTTTTAAAGATTATAAATTAGAAATAAATTCAGCGATATTATATGGAAAAGCACAAAATTTAGATAATCAATTTTATGAAAATTATGTGATTGTTCAAAAAGCAGATCAGTTGGCCTCAAGTTACACCGCATTTTCAACAACACTAATAAAAAATTTTAAAAATTTCCCTTTTAAAATAACATTTGAACCCGAAATTTTAAATAATCAATCCGATTTTATTTTTAACAATCAAATTAAAAAAAACTTCTCGGAACGATATTTATTTGGATTAAAAATCGAAACTAAATTTAAAGGAAATTTTGATTTAAATTTTATTTCTAAATTTTCTAAATTTGTTTTCAAAAATAATCTTAATGATTTTAAAAATGATTTAGAATTTTTGAGTAATAGCCTTACTGTAAAAACAAATTTTTTAGATAAATCTTTGATATTCATGAGCACTTTTAGAAATGTATACTTTTTCAGTAATAACAATAATTTTTCTAATTTAGACATTTCAATTAGCAAAAAAATTAAAAATTTAAATCTTCATTTAATTTTATCAAATCTTTTAAATACTAATAAATTTATAACTAAAGATTTTAATCAAGTACTTTTCACAACGAATGAAAACGTTGTTTTTGGCAGGTATATAAGCTTTGCAGTTGAATATAAAATCAAATGACTCCATAAATTAATGGCAACAGAATGATTGAAGTTTGTTGTTTACTTCTAAAATTAACTTTTACAAATCCCCTCATTGACTCGCGAATCTTTTATAGTGTTCGTTAATTGAATAAATCAGGAAATTCAATTAAAACAATACTATAAAATAGAATTAGTAATTGGAAATTTCTCCTAAACAATTCTAGCTATATAGTTAGGTTTGGTTTTATAAAAAGGTATTGTCATAAAATATTCCTATAAATAAACCGTAAAAAAAACCCAAAAAAACCGTAATTCAATGGATTTCTTAAAGAGTAAATTGCGCTATAATAAATTATAAAGATTGACTTTTGTGAGACAAAGCCCACCGATATAAGGGTGATATGTCTTTAATTGGAAGACAATTTAAGTAAAAAAATAGAAAAAATAATAAAATAAATAATAAAAAATGGCTAAAATTAATTTAGAATTGTCAATTTATACATTCACTTTAAATGAGAAATTCAAGCGTGAAGACTTTTTAAATTTTAATGAATTTTACAGAAAAAATTTCTCAAAAAATGGTGAAAATCCACATACTATAAAACCCGAAGAATTATATAAACGATTTGTCGGAATGATTTTGGATGAATTTCACAAAAAATTTTGGCTAAATAAAGAAGAAAATAAAGGAATTAGCACAACTAATATAGATTACAGACATGGAAAAAGTGTAATCGAAGGTATTATTAATGGTGGAAATACGGGTTATGGACATCAGATATATGATATTTTAGATAATGAAAAAACTGTAGGTGAAATTTCGGAAACACAATTAGCATCTTTGCCATATTATTTTAAAATGTGGACGCCACCAGATAGTCAAGTCGGAATAATAATGATTCAATGTTATAGTATTGGAAGTATAGGTTCAATATTAATTGAATTTTTAACAAGTATTTTTGCTAAATATGGAGCATCTTTTAGAAAAATAATTCATATTCCAACAGAATTAAGGGAAAGTTATATTAAAAGAAGTTCAGTAAAAAAAGTTACATTTACAAGTACGATTGAAAATAGAGATTCAAGAAAAAAATTTAATCGAGCATTTGAAGACTCTGAAGGATTGAGAGTTACAATAAGTGTTGAAGGATTAAAAAAGAAAAATATTAAAACTTTCTTTGAAAGTTTTAATAAAAAAAATCCGATTGGTATAGATTTAAAAGAATTGGGTATAGAGAATGAAGATGATTATGAAACTAAATTTTATTACGAAGATGAAGATGGTAGAAAAGCTCACGCAAAAATTAAAGATAAATTTGAAATAAGACCGACTATTGTCCTTCCAATAGAAGTGTCAAATGAAAATAAAACACCTAATTTAGAAGAAATAATTAAATTTACTGATATGTTATTGGAAAAAGTGAAAACTGAAATTAATTATTAATGAAAATACTAAAACTTAAAGATATTAGAAAGGAAGCAATTCACTCTCTGTATTATGATAATAGAGAAAAATTGATTTCGTCTAAACTTAAGCTAAATTTATTTTATTACGGCATTCCATTTTTACTTTCAACAATATTGATTTGTTTAAATCAACTATTAAATGAAAATTCAATAACATATTTTATAACAGGCATTTCAATTTTTGCAGGATTATTTTTTAATCTATTAATTGTTGTTTCTGATAAAATGGAAAAAAGAAAAAAAATGTTGCATTCAACCTATGAGCCCACTCATAAATATGCGAAAGATTACAAAAATTTTTCTGAAAGATTAATAGCTTCAATAAGTTATGCGATTGTTCTGTCAATAATTATAATTGGTTTAATGTTTTTTTCTCAATTAAACTTTGTGATTTTAGAATTTTTTTTTAAGAAAGAATATGTTGAATATTTAAATAAAATTTCTGATTGTTTCTTTAATTTTGCATCTTATTTTATTGGCTTTCAGTTCATAATATTACTATTACATATATTAACTGACATCTATGATATGCTAATTCACGATATGAATACGAACGAATATCAAAATGAAGAATAAAAACAATCTGCCAAGGTCGTTTTTAGTAAATTGGTTTTTATTGGCTTATTTTAAAGTTAGGTCTAAACAACTCAATCTAATTAATTCCTTAAAAATTTTGAGAATATACGCATACATCTTTCCAAAAAGGAAGCAAATTTCTTCCAGCTAAGTGAAATTTGTAACATTGCCCAGCACTTGTTAGTGGTAATTATCGCAAAAAAACAAATTAATTCTTAAAGAGTATAAATAATGATAAAGGAATTAGAATTAAGAAGTTGGGCTAATGATTTGAATCCAGTGTTATTTGATATTAATATAGCTATGAGTAATTTACACATTTTACAACACTCAAACTCGAAAAAATTCATGGTAAATCATCATGACGTATATCTTAATTTATGGTATCAGCAGAATTTTATTTTAATTACTCAATTAGCCAAGTTATTTTCAGATAATAAAAATCAAAAAAGAAATATTATAAAACTATGCCGACAATACAAAAGTGAACCTCTTGATGTTTACATTAATAAGTTACTTTTGGAAAATAAAGCAAAAACAAATAATGTTTATAAAAGCCGGCAAGAAATTATAAATTCTGTAAATGAATTACTTATAGAAATTGAATATAACAAAACAACAATTGAAAAGATAATTGATTTGAGAGATGAAGTATTTGCACATACAGATCCAAATCCAAAAGAACATATAATTAAAATAGAAGATTTGACAAAATTATCTATACTTGCAAATAAAATTTATAACGACCTATTTGGAAAAATATTTGACGAATACAACCATTTTCAAATAACTGAAAAACATGACTTAAGAAGTATAATAGAAAATTGTTAGACATAGTTTCGTAGCAATAAAAATCTCTAACAACAAGTTTAAAAAACTAAGTTAAAGTTCATAGGTAGCTGGAACAACAAGAAACCCAATTCCCTAAAAAAAAACATCCTACTTATCAACGAAATTCGAAGAAAAATTACAGAGATATTGCAAGAAATAATAAATCCCAAACAACCAGTTTAAAAGATTACATTTGAAAATGAAAAAAGCGAAACAAACCTTCTATAATCTACACAAAATAGGGTTTATAGGCGCTACTTTGTAGCTTCTATATACTAGTTGTGTGTCATTTTAGGAGAATCAAGAGAATTCAATAATCAATTATAATTTAAAAATTATTTATGTCAGAAGAAAAAAAATCGACTAATATTGGAAAAGTATATAGTTTTTTAACTAATTGGGGGCTTTTCGCGATTTCCATTTTAATTATTATATCGTACACTGTTTTTTCTGCTAACCCAGATAAAGCAGAAAATCAGAATATATGGACTAACATTCTTTTTGTTGTATTGAATCTTTTAGCAGCTTTTTATATTTCTAGACAAACATCTCTTTGGGGATGGCAAACAGATAACGCTGCTAATCAAAAAAAAATTGCAAAAACGGCAATTCGTCATAATAGAGGAAACCTAACTTCAATAGTTAAACTTATAAAAATCACAAAAGAAAAAATCGATTTAGTAGAAGAACCTCTGACAGTTCAGTATTTGAAAGAAATTAAAAACCATCTTGAAATGATTTACAATGGGATTAAAAATTCAGAAGCCGATTTTAACGAAATAGTAAATGAGGAATTAAAAGAACAAAATTCGCTAGAGGTTGACATTTTAGATTTACTTGCAGAAATCGAACAGAAAAACGAGGATTTGAAAACTAAAGAAAATGAACAACAATCTGACAAAGAGATGATAAAAAATCTTCGAAAAACAATCAAAGACAAAGAAAATGAACTTGGGCTTAAAATGTCTAGCCTTCCTTTTGGTTCAACCTCATATTTGAGTGGCTCAACATTTAATTTATTGGACAACCAAAATAACATAACAATTGGCAAGAATAGTATAGGCAAAATACTTTCTGATTACGGTAATAATCTAAAAACAGATGGGATTTCTATAGTACCAAAAATAGACATAAAAGAATAGAAACGACACACAACAGCAACTACAACGGATTTGGGTAATTGGCTTAATGGGAAATGATTTTTGTATTTGGGATGATTTGGCAAATCTGAAAATAGGGTTTAATTTAGTCCCAAACCCCCTGTAGAGCGAGAACGTTAGTTGCAGAATTGAGAAACAAAAAGTAAACTAATAATAAATTATGGAAAAAATCAAAATAACTTTCTGGAAGGAAAGCTTCAATCCTGAAAATTCATTTTTGAAAGAAATAAATAATTTTCTAACATCAGCTGAGGTTATCAAAACCGAAACTAAAGACAACGAAAATTACCATATAAAATTCAATGATATTGGATTGGATAGTTTGTATGGTGAATTAAATATTGTTAGAAGAAATAAGCGTTGGATTACATCAACAGAAGATGCGCCTGAATTAACCTTTCTTAAATGGAATATAATTGGTGCTTTAATGTTACTCTAAAACCTTCAATGAAATATAAATAACTTAAATATTTAAAATTATGTCGCAATATCCTGAGCATTCGTATATAAAAACAGAAACTCATCATAAGGGCAAACTAGTAAATAAAGAGTACTTTGATTCAAATCCCGAAGTATTTTCAAACTATCCAACAACTGAACAAATTTTAAATGTAAAGAACCAAATCGGACTTACAAAAGAGCCAGAAGTTTATTATACAATAATTATTTCTGAATTTGGTATTTCAATTGAGGATTCAAAAGAAGACAGCCGCTAACATCCGTTTCATTAAATGGCGAAAAATGTGCAAACTTCACATCTTTATTTCGCAAGAAATTTTATCTTATAGGAAAATATGTCGTTACGAAGTTTACCAATTTAAAAACTAAACTAAGCTGAGTGCAATAAAAAATAGTAAATTTGATATCTTAAATATTTACAAATGAAATCAGAAGAAATAAAGAATTTGTTTTCAAAATTCGAAGCTGCCACTTCAGAACTTGAAGGGATTGAATGCTGGAGTGCACGAGAATTACAAGAGTTATTAGGCTATTCCAAATGGGAAAATTTCGAAAAAGTTATTCAGAAAGCAAAAGATGCGTGTAAAAATGCAGGGGAATCTATAGAAAACCATTTTCCTGATATCAGGAAAATGGTTGAAATTGGTTCAAATTCAGAAAGACCAATTGACGATATCGCATTAACAAGATATGCATGCTATTTAATAGCCCAAAATGGAGACAGCCGTAAAGAAGAAATAGCTTTTGCTCAAAATTATTTCGCAGTTCAAACTCGTAGAGCAGAGATGGTTGAGCAAAGGTTACTAGAATTTGAACGTGTCAAAGCAAGAGAAAAGTTAAGCCAAACGGAAAAACAACTATCTGGAATTCTGTATGAACGCGGTGTAGATAGCCAAGGATTTGCATTAATACGAAGTAAAGGCGACCAAGCACTATTTAGGCTAAATACTTATATGCTAAAGAAAAAAATGGGTATGCCCGATAGCCGTCCACTAGCTGACTTCTTACCAACGATTAGTATTAAAGCCAAAGATTTAGCGGCTGAAATGACTGGCTTAAATGTTCAAAGTAAAGATTTAAAAGGACAAACTAAAATAGAGAAAGAACACATTGATAATAATTTGGCTGTTCGACAAATGTTAACTAAAAGAGGTATAATTCCTGAGAATCTTCCTGCTGCTGAAGATGTGAAAAAATTACAGCGCAAACTAGATGGAGATGAAAAGAAAATACTAAAATCAAATAAAAAGAAGAAATAACGAACAGCACACCTAGTCGTAACATTTGTTAAAACTCACAACTAGTTTTTTTTGTATATTGTTAATACCTTTTTGATAACCTGATTCAGTTGGTTATTTTAAAAAAATCCTTAAGTGTCAACTAGCCTTAGTTTAATAGGGTTAAACAACAATAAAAGCCTAATCTTTCGACTAGGCTTCTTAGTTAATCCAGTAAAGGTTACCACACGAAAACTGGATTATTTATTTTTAAATTTTATAATCCATTTCAATAAGAGCGAAACTGTAAAACTTACAGTTGCTCCAATTGCTGCTAAAACAATGGTTTTTATTATATCTTCAGAAAATAAATTAGGCAAAATGCTCAATAAAGTTCCTGCAGCAGTTCCAGTTCTAAGGGAAATAGTATTCTCCATTTACTCTGAATTTATTTCAGAGTCTTTTCCCTGAACTCGTTTGTCACCCTGAACTCGGTCTTTCCCCTGAACTTGTTTCAGGGTCTCATCACCACCATTTAAGGGACTCGTCAATTGGCTAACCGCCGAAATCACTCCACCTGCAACCGCAACATATCCCGCAGCACTAACAAGTGCAACAGGCAACGCAACAGGAGCGGCAATAATCGTTCCGCTTATGGCCAACAAAACCAATCCTATACTTCGCAAAATCCTAAAAAATTTCGGTGTGGGCGCTTTCGCGCGATCTACTATATTCATAATACGTAATTTTATTAGTTTGTACTTTTTCGTCCTAGGGATCCGGAATCGAGTGTCAAATGTTAGAAGAATGCGTAAAAAGAAAAACTGTTTGAGGCTTGCCGAGTTTTTTTTCTTTTAGCATTCAATAACTTATTTGACCGATGAGGATTCCATGACTTGATTTTTTGTTTCTTTTGTATCAAGACAAAAGAAAACAATTACTTTTTGCTCGTTATCACTAAAACAACTTGTTCATTTTTTTCCAATAATGGAAAAACTATTTTTCTTAATTCTGTCATCGCTTTCCGTGAAGCACTTCCTTTTCCAATTCCAGTGTAAACCGTTACAGGCGCAATACAACCCAATAATTCTAATTTGGCATCATTTGCCGGGTGAATCAATATTAAATCTCTTCCCGGAACATCCATCAATAGAAAGTGCCATTTTAATTTTGGGCTAAACCGCTTCCGTAAAATATATTCTCCCTCAGGAATACAAGAAATTCGCCGTTGGTTTCCCAACCAAGGCAATTCGATGGTATAACAAATCAATGTGCCGTTCCATTCTAAAACACCTTGCGTTCCTTCAGGAAAATAAGTCCTATTCAACACTAAAACCATCTTACATTCCGCTAACAGAAACCAATGCTAATGGATTATAGGCACCATTTTTCAATGGGTACATTTGTCCATTTACC
>CANINJ010000012.1 GCA_947468985.1 Bacteroidota bacterium | reverse complement strand
TTTTTCGTAGGAATGTCTTGATACAACAATTGCTTTTTTAGAATTTAATTTAGATGTTGCATTAGTGTCTAACCATATTGGATTTGGAATAACAATACTGTTTTTTTTGCTCCATTCACTCCTATTTTCTTCTGACAAGGTGATTATTTTATTAAATTTACTTGCTCCAAAAAACTTAAAACTATATTTTAATTTTAGTACAAAATTTATAAAAAACATACATTTATAATCAAATTCTTCAATAAATCTTGACCCGTGGCATTCAAAAATTATTGGTGTTTCACAATTTAAAATAAAAGGAACTGTAAAAGCTTTTAAACCATTATCACACACAATTATTATATCTGGATTAATACTTGCAACTTGTTTGTTTAACGATTTACGGTAATTATTGAAAAATTGAATATTAGCTCCCTTCAAAATCATATCATGAAGTACAATTTTTTCATTAAAATAATAAAACAAGGATGAATTCCCATCATTTTGAGTTAATATATGGACTTCATACGCAAATTTTTCAATCAAGAAGTTAGTTTTAATTGAAAGAACACGAGCAACTCCCCCACCATTATTTAAATTTGGGACTAAATATAAAAGTTTCATTATTTTATACTCAAAAATTTATTAAAATCTCTAATGTAATCTACCTCTTCAAAAACATCTGAAGCTAAAACA
Source organism: Bacteroidota bacterium (assembly GCA_947468985.1). GTDB lineage: Bacteria > Bacteroidota > Bacteroidia > Flavobacteriales > Flavobacteriaceae > Flavobacterium. Next base: position 14,203 of record CANINJ010000012.1, on the reverse strand, counting down.
AGACAAACAGCACCCGAAGAAAAATTCTCTAATTCACGCCAAATCCCAGTTGGAATGTGCAATCCAATATTGGGTTTATTCAACAAATAACTTTTTTTATGGCTTCCGTCATTTAAAGTTACTTCAAAACTTCCACTTAATGCAATTAGAATTTCGTGTTGGTTAATGTGGGAATGACCACCTCGAAAAGCAGTACTAGGAACATCAAAAAGGTAGTAAATTCTTTTGAATTCAAAGGGTAAAATATCATTTTGAATGAATGCTAGATTACCTCGTAAATCTTCAATTGTGGGAATATTAATTAGTTTTAAATTGTTTATTTTTGCCATAGCATTAAAATGTTTTATCTGTATTATTTAACAAAAAAGAATTTATAAATAAAGTAAATTAAAATAATATTTTACAAAATTAAATAAAAAAAAACGAAATTTACAAGATATATTTTAATAATAAAAAATGATAAATTATATTATATTAGTTCATAAAAACCCTTTACAACTAATTCGATTAATTAATATATTATCGGATCACGAAGTTAATTTTTACATTCATGTTGACAAATTAGTTGACAGTAGACCTTTCATAGAAGCAACAACAGATATTAAAAATATTCATTTTATTAGTAACGATAAAAGAGAAGAAGGGATTTGGTGCGGAATTGGATTAGTTAAAGCTACAATAAATACATTAAACCAAATTGTAAAGGATGGCAGAAAAGGTTACTGCATATTACTTAGCGGACAAGATTATCCCATAAAAAGTAATGATTATATTAAGAAATATTTATCAGAAAACTACGGAAGAAATTTTATAGAAACATTCAATATACCCACAGATAATTGGTTTTATAAAGGGATGGATCGAATTAATAATTACAAATTTAACTTGTCAATAAAAAGGGGACATTTTGTAATTATACCAACAATTTTTCAATTAGAATTTTATAGTTTAAAAACATTTAAATCTATAATAAAATTAATTATGGTAAATAAATTTATACTCATTTTTAACCTATTAAAAAAAAGAAAACATCCAAATTATGTATATCCTAAAGGAGGAAGTGCATGGTGGGGACTTTCTATTGAAACTGTAAAAAATGTGATTTTCTTCCTAGAAAAAAATCCTGAATTTCTAACATATCATAAATTTACCCATATTCCTGATGAAATTTTTTTTCAAACTATTGTTTCACATTTGAATGAAAAAACCCCTGAATTAATGGGAAATTCGTTAACTTTTGTAGACTGGGAAAGAGAGAATTCAATTGGCGCTCCAAATTTGTCGATTGAACATTTTAATAAAATTATTAATCAACCAGAAAAATTTTTATTTGCAAGGAAATTTGAATATGAAAACGATTCAGAAATACTATTAAAATTAGACTCTCATCTAAAGAAAACCTATTAAATCTAACCATTGTTTTCCTATATTTTCTAATAGAAAAGGTTTTAAACTATCTAATGTATTGCTTTTACAATACTCATACAATTCTTCATCTTCTTCAAATAAATTAATTGCTTCAGTTAGTTTGTCAATATTTTGATTTTCTACTAACAATCCATTTTTTTTATCAATAATCATCTCGCTTGGTCCAGACAAACAATCAAAAGAAATAACGGGTACTTCACAAGCCAAAGCCTCTAAAATTACATTTGGCATTCCTTCATTTTTACTACTCAAAACAAGAAATTTAGACTTTTTTAAATATTTATAGGGATTGTTCTGATAACCTAAAAAATGAACTTTATCTAAAATATTTAAATCTTTACATATATTTTGCAAATAGAATTTTCTATCACCGTCTCCCAAAAGTATGAGATTTACATTGCTTTCTGGAAGATTTGAATTGGCATAACTCAAAATTAATTTATCAAATTGTTTTATATCATTGACAAATTGTCCAATTCCTATTATAAATTCAAAATCAATATCTATTATTTCATTCTTTTTTCTATCAATTTCTTCTAAATTAACGGAGTTATAAATAGTTATTGTATTATTAAAATTATGTTTTTCGGAAATCAACTGTTCTACTTTTCGAGTAATCGCAACAATAGCATAACAATTACCATAAAAAAACCTTGCAATCAATGAATTATTTGGAATATAGTGGTCAATTACATAACTATGTATTGTATAAATTGTTGTTGTATTGTATATTAATTTAGTTAATATAAATTCCTGAATCAACTTCGTTCTGTACCTAAAATCAATTATAAAATCAAATGTATTTGAATTCAAATGATTTCGCAGAGCATTTAAACGTTTTAATTTGTTAAATAAATCATTCTTCCTATTTTTAATGAGTCCAATATTAATAAGTTTACCACCAAATGGATAGGAAACGCCATCTTCAATAATAATATTATGAACTTCTATTCCTTGCTTTTCAAAAAAAATCGACAAATTCGCCATCACTTTTTCTGCGCCACCAATTCCTAATCGGTAACCAATTAAAGCAATTTTATATTTTTTATGCGGTATTATCATCAACGATTTCTTATTTTCGTATCAAATATAACTCTTTTAAAAAAATATGCAAGAAAATCCGCTTGTAACGATAATTTGTTTGTCTTATAATCACGAGAAATTTGTGGTGGAAACATTGAATTCAGTGGTGAATCAAAACTATTTGCCAAATGAACTAATTATTGTGGATGATTGCAGTTCGGATGCAACAAAATCAATAATTGAAGATTGGCTACTTTCTCATTCTGATGTTCGTTTTATTGCCAATGAAGTTAATTTAGGAAATACAAAATCGTTCAATAACGCATTGAAAATCGCAAAAGGAAATTATATTATTGATTTGGCAGCCGATGATTTATTAATGCCAAATGGAATTCAAATGCAGGTGGAAGCTTTCCAAAAAAGTACTTATAAAAACCTTGGAATTGTATATGGAAATGCTGAAATAATTAATGAAAACGGAAGTTTTAATTCCTATTATTTTCCTGTCGATGTAAATAAAAATGTGATTACTAAAAGAAAAACTGGCGACATTTACGCAGCTGTTTTGTCAAGTGGCGATAGTATTTGCTCAGTATCAACATTAATTAAGAAAGATGTTTTTGACTTTCTTGGTGGTTACGATGAAACGCTAAGTTATGAAGATTTAGATTCTTGGATTCGAGCATCTCGAGTTTATGAATTTGATTTTATTGATGCAATTTTGATAAAAAAAAGGACTGTTTCCAACTCTTTAGGAACTCATTTTTTCAAGAAAAATAATAAAATTAATATTTCTACTTATAAAATTCTAAGAAAAGCATTGAAATTAAATCAATCAAAAGTTGAAGATTTAGCACTTCAAAAAAGAGTTCATTATGAAATAATCCATTCATTTAAAAATAAAAGTTTCAACTTATTAATAAAAAACATTGGACTTAGAATTGAAATTTCTTTGAGAAAAAACTTTAAAAAGTATTAGCTTTTAATTGCCTTTTTTCCGAATTATCTTATTTAAAGGGCTTTCTAAATATAAGTATAAAACTACTGAAATAACATTTAAAGCAATGAAAACAAATCCTTGATTACTTGAAATTTTATTCAAAATAGTTACGAAAATTCCGAGATGAATTAGGTAAAAAATATACGAGCTTTTACCCAAAAGTAGTATAATTTTGGTGCTGAAAAATTGTTGCAAAATTGTCTTTTCTTTAATTAACCCCAAAAACAAAGGTGCAATTCCAAAAACAGGAAGAAAAAACGTGTTTATGACTTTTCCAAATATATTATCCACACCAAAACCAGTTCCTGCTTTTAAAGAAACTAAAGCACAAATACTTAAAATAATTCCAAAAATACCGAGGTAAGTAAATCCTTTAAATTTCAAATTAAATCTATTATTTCTTAAAAGTAGCGCAAGTGCAATCCCAACAAAAAATTCAGTTACCCTTCCGAAGAATGTGAAATCTAACATAAAATTAATTGATTTCATAAAACCGTTGAAATCAATTCCGTTGAAAATTGACACTAATAAAAGTCCAAATCCAATAAAAACTAGTGGCATAATTATCAGAAAAAGTTTGTTCTTTTTAATTAAAAGAAAGAAAATTGGTGCTAATAAATAGAAAACTTCTTCGACTGTCAAAGACCAACTTTGTGCGATTCCAGTGAAATTCAAATCGTCTGAAAAACCTTTTAAGAAGGAAATATTAAAAAAATAATTTTTCAAATCTATTAAATTGGTTTGAGAATGAAAAATTGCGAAAAATACAAATGTAAATGTTGTTAGTAAGAAATACATTGGATAAATCCTTGCAAAACGCTTAATAAAATAGCTTTTTAAACTGAAATTTTGTTCTTCATAATAGCGATTGCAAATTAGAAAACCACTTAAAACGAAAAATATAGTTACACCAATATGAAATTCGCTGAAAAAATCGTGACAATATTGCCCGAAAATTGCAATTGAAAACGGATTGTAATGATGGATATAAACCATAAATGCAGCAAGTGCACGAATGCCTGTTAATGCTGGGAAATTGACTTTATTCATTGCGCTTGAATTTATTTTTTAATTTCAAATAATAGGAAAACAAGTCAATTCTTTTGTCTAATTCTTTGTAGGAATAAAACGCCGATAAAATAAAAATACTCCCAAGCGGGTAATAAGCATAAGGATAATCAATTGTGAAAGTTATTATGCAGGACGCTAATCCAATAAAAAAACAAACCCAAATTATTTTAAAAGTGTCTTTTCTAATAGCAAAATCGAACTTTTTATTTAGGATATTTATGATGTAAAAGGCATAAATAATAAATTGAAAAAGGCTCGCAATTCCGATTCCTACCAATCCAAAAAAATGATATAAAACTACCGTTGAAATAAGCAGAAATAAATCGCTCAAGATTTCTTGTTTGAAATACAATTTAGTATCCCCTTTTGCTAAAATTATATAGGCTAAAGGCCAAATCATTGCTTTAATAATTACTGCAAATAAAGCCGCTTTCAAAATCAACAAAACACCTAAAAATTCTTTTGTGTAAAGCGTTTGAATTAATAATGGCGCACAAAAATACAGAAAAGTAATCGCTGGGGTAACTAACAATAAGCCAATTTCTATTTGGTCGTTTACCAATTCTTTTATCTTGGAATTATCACTTTGGACGGCAGTAATTCTTGGATAGAAATCGGTTCCCATAGCATTGAAAATCATTCCTACATAAGAAATTAATAGCACAGAACTCACTTCAAAAAGCCCTAAAATTTCTGTTGTAGAACCACTTCCGCTTAAATATATTTTTATTAAATAGCTGCAAATTTGACCAAAAATAACATTTATAGATAAAAGAAAACCCATTTTTAAAAGTGGAATTCCTCTTTGAAATATTTCCGAAATTGAAATCTTAATTTTGTTGATTTTTATATTTCGAGTAAAGTAGTAATTCACCAAAAAACTGATTAGACTTGACACTAAAATAACGGCAACAATTCCATCAAATCTAAAAAAATAATAAATTGGAATTGTTACAATGGTGATTAAAACCGAAGATAATACATTCGAAATAGCAATGGGTTTTATCATTCGTAAACCCTGTAAAAGGGCAATTCTACTCGCAGTTAAACTTGAAAAAACAAAATTTACAGCTAAAATTACAAACCAAAAATAATAATCTGAGGTGCCAAAAGTCCATTTACTCAATAGCTTTGAAAAAATAATAGTTACTATGGCTCCTAATAAACCAATTAAAAATGACCATCGTTGAAGTACAATAAAACGCTCCGAGAATTTAATTTCGTCATTTTCAGCATTTGCCAAACTCACTTCTCGAACACTTGTAATATTAAGTCCAAAACTCGTTAACGAACCAATAATTGCAATTGTATTGTTTAATAATCCGACAGTTCCAATTCCAATTGGACCTAAAAAAACAGCTACACATTTTGAACCAATAACTCCAATAATCATTTTCATTACTTGAGCAAATCCAAAGATACCAGTGGCTTTGATGATTGTTTTATGTGAATTTTCTTTGTCTTTTATTTCCATTTTAATCAATTTTGCAACCGAAAGATATATATTGATTTTTAAATGCTTGCACCCATTTTTCCCATTCTGAAACTTGCGCTAATGGATTATTAGTATTAATGAGTAATTCTTCCATTTTTTCAGCATTCAAATCATTTGGATAGTTTTCCATTGCATCGAAATCATTGTTAAACCAAGCTTCATTAATGATTTTATTGAAAGCAAACATATCAATAGAAATATTTTTAAAATTTTTATTTTTATTGCTTGCAGAAGATAAAAATCCAGTTTTCAATAATTCACTATTTGAGAATCCAAAGACGGCACTTTTTTTCTTTTTATTAATTAATTTAACGGCATTGAATAATTGAAGTCCTTCATCAACCAAATCAATATGATTTTTCCATAAGTTAAGAAAATATTTTTTTTTAAAAATAGCACCCGAAGTCGCGTAAATAGTATAATAATTTATAAAACGCTCTTCACTATAAAATTTCAAAAAAGTTAAAATTTTTCGAATTTTAAATCGGTCAATTCTAAATATTAAATTAAATAAATAGGGCTTTTCAGTGTATAAATTTGGACTATAAATAGAATATAAATTATTATGAGAATTAGTATTTTCAGTAATTAACTTTGGATTTCCTAACCAACATAATTTCAACATTTTAATTTTATCGGCTTCTAAATTTAAACTGAATTTTTTTAAATTAAATGATTTCGTAAACCAAAAATCATCTTCTATCAATAGAAAATAATTTGAGGCAATTTTGGCTGATTTAATCCATAATTCAATAGGTATTTTTGAATTAATATTTCGGATATTATTTGCAATAGCATTTGATTTTTCATCATACAATTCAGATTTTAAAATATAAATTTTTGGATATTTTTCTATTAATTTGTCTAGGTATTTTTGTGGAGTTCCATCGTCTAAAACAACAATTTTATATTCTGAATTTTGGCTGTTTAATACTATACTTTGAATGCATCTATCCAAATAATAAGGTCGGTTAAATGATTTAATTAAAATGTCCATAAATTCAATTTTTGGATAACAAAATCAACTTCATCGGCTGTCATTATTGGACTTATTGGCAAACTTAAAACCTCATTATGAATTTTTTCGGTGATTGGAAACGACAAATTATTCCAATTTTCAAATGCTTTTTGTTTGTGCGGCGGAATTGGATAATGTATCATCGTTTCAATTCCGTTTAGCTTTAAATAATCTTGTAATTCGCCCCTTTTTTCTGTACGAATTACAAATAAATGAAACACATGATTATTTGAGAAATCCCAAAATGGCAACGTTATTTTATCGTTTTTAATTCCTGATAAATAGCGTTTTGCAATAGTTCTACGATGTTCATTATCGGCATCTAAATTGGGTAATTTAACATTCAAAAATGCCGCTTGCAATTCATCTAAACGAGAATTTATACCAATATAATTATTATGATATTTTACTTCCGAACCATAATTTCTTAATGAGAATAACGCTTTAGCAAATTCCTCATCGTTAGTAATTATTGCACCTCCATCGCCCAAAGCACCTAAATTTTTCCCTGGATAAAAACTAAAAGCTTGCGTGTTATTTGATTTTCTATTTTCACTTAAGAAAGCTCCGTGAGATTGTGCTGCATCTTCAATAACAATCAAATTATTTTGAAGTGCAATTTCATTAATTACATCCAATTCAGCCAATTGTCCGTATAAATGAACCGCTAAAATTGCTTTTGTTTTTGATGTGATTTTATCTTGAATTAAATCTAGATTTATGTTGTACGTTTCTAATTTTGGCTCAACCAAAACGGGAACTAAATCGGCTTGTAAAACAGACAAAATTGAAGCGATATAGGTATTTGCGGGAACAATAACTTCATCGCCTTTATGTAATTTTCCTAGCTGAATATGAGCTTTGAAAATTAAAGTCAACGCATCAAATCCATTTCCAACACCAATACAATGACTGACTTTGCAATAATCGGCGAAATTTTTCTCAAATTCTTGAACTTCATTGCCCAAAATATACCAACCTTTATCCAAGACACTTTTCAATTTTTGCTGAAAAGCATTTTCGTAAGGGGCATTTATTTTTTGCAAATCGAGAAATTTAATCATATCAAAATAGCAGCTAAATTATTGTAATTCTTGGTTTCAATCTCATAATAATCCTGAACCGTTGTTTTGGCACCAAAACTTTCTTTCCAAAATAGAATTCCTTCATTAATTTTCGTACCATTTTCTTCGTGTGAAGGTCCAAAATCAAAATACTTTTTATCTTTAAAAACTACATTTATCAAATAATCGTATAAATAGTCTAAGCTTCCCAATTCATTTTTTTGATTATTACCCGAAATATATTGTGGATGCACAACATTTTCAGAAATAAAAATGGTGGTTCCTGCAACAATATTGCTCCCGTCATAAACATTAAAATGTCTTATTTTATCTGGAAATGTATTTTGTAATTTCGTTATTTCTTCTATCGAATGAACTGGTTTCGCACAGTGTTTTTTATCCAAATTAGGAATCAATATTTTATTCCAAAACAACTCAAAATTAAGTTCTTCTTTTATAACCAAATTATTTTTTAAGCCTCTACGAATACTTTCTTTTCTTGTTTTAGAAATTGAAAAAGGTTTCGATAAATCTATAACTGACAAACAATCTCTTCTGATTAATTGTGCTTTTAAAAGAAATAAAGAATATTCAATTTCTTCCGAAAAACCATTGCAATATATCGAAGGAATCAACTTTAAATTCAATTTATCAATCTGATTTTCATTTAAATAAATTAGAATATCACGAAAAATAGCAATTGAATTACCTAATTTAATCTTTGTTTGAAATACCAATCCACCATAAGTTAACCCTTGATGCGAGTAAATTGTATCTCCTACTCTATTCGCTGGCAATACAGAAACCAACTTATCTTCCTCATAAATCATCAATGAAAAATCATCAAATCGATCACTATGATACTCCATAAAGTCCCTATTGAATAGAAAAGTAGCATTCTTGGCAGTACTAATAAAAGCATTCCAATCGCTATAATTTTTAGTTTCGTATCTTTTTACAATGTAATTTTTCAATATCGTGTATTAAACATTGGAAAATTAATCATTTATTTAATAAGAACATTATTTTTTATAAATTAGATTTATAAAATTAATTGACTAATTTTAAATCGTTTATAAAACTAAAAATGAAACAGCACATTCAAAATATATTTTTTGTAACTATATTACTTTTTTCTAGTACCATTTTTGGGCAAGATATTTCGTTGTTTCAACAATTTAATGGGAGATATGACTTTGTTTTTGTTGGAAATACCTTGAATCCAATTGAGAATTCATATCAAAGTACGGTGGAAGTTCTTACAACTTCTTCTGCAGATTTGACCCTAAATCCAAACGATGTAATTGAAAAAGCCTATTTATATTGGGCTGGTTGCGGAACGGGCGATTTTGATGTGAAATTAAACGGTCAAGCCATTACTCCTGACAGAACTTTTAGCCATCAAAGAGTTTTTTCAAGTTTGGTTTTTGATTATTTCAGTGCTTTTAAAGACGTTACTGCTCAAGTTCAAGCCGCTGGAAATGGAACTTATACCATATCCGATCTCGATGTTTCTAGTTTTATTGACTTTCACGCTCAAAGAAGTACGAATTTTGCTGGTTGGGCACTAATTGTTGTTTATAAAAATCCGAATTTACCCTTGAATCAATTGAATGTTTATGATGGAATGCAAGCCGTTCCTGACGAAATTAATATTACCCTTAACAGTTTGAATGTTATTGATAATGTAGATGCAAAAATTGGTTTTTTGGCTTGGGAAGGCGATTCTGGAATTGCCGTAAATGAAACGCTTCGAATTAATGGAAATCCCATTGGAAATCCACCGTTAAACCCCGTTGATAATGCATTTAACGGCACAAATAGTTTGACAAATTCTTCAACTTTATACAATATGGATTTGGATGTATATCCGATTCAAAACAACATAAATATCGGTGATACCTCTGCACAAATTCAACTTACATCAGGGCAAGATTTTGTGATGATAAATGCCATTGTAACCAAATTAAACAGTCAATTGCCCGATGCAACGGTTGGAATTAATAACGTTGCAACGACTTGCGATTCGAGAACAATTATTGCTGATTATACAATTTCTAACACCAATTCTACGGCTGTTTTACCTGCAAATACTCCAATTTCTATTTATGCAAATGATGTATTTATTCGAACTATTTTCACGCAAACAATTATACCAATTGATGGAAATGAAATTGGGCAAGTAACGCTTATTATTCCAAATACAATAGCTGATAGTTTCGATTTGAAATTTGTAGTTGATGATAATGGTTCAGGTTTTGGAATTGTTACAGAAATTAGCGAAATCAATAATAAATTTACTGTTCCCGTTATTTTAAGCGTTTCACCTTTGTTCAATTTATTGCCAAATAATGAAGCTTGTAATGAAGGCGCTGGCAAAGGAACTTTCAATTTTTCGGACTATGAAAATTTAGTAAAAGTAAATCCTAGCGACACTATTCGTTTTTATGACTCTTTATTAAATGCTCAAAACAACACAAGTCCAATTTTTAATACTTCCAATTTTGTTGCATTATCAACTCCAAAAACAATTTACATTCGATTAGAAAATGCGCATTGTTCTAATATTACTTCATTTATATTGGAAACAAAAAACTGTCCACCTATAGTTCATAATTTTGTTTCTGCTAACAATGACGGTGAAAATGACACTTTTCATATTGATGGATTGATAGGCATTTTCTTGAAATACAAAGTTTCCATTTACAACCGTTGGGGAACTTTAATTTGGACGGGAAACAGTACTTCTCAAGAATGGGACGGTTTTGCAACCAAAGGAATTTTGCTTGACAACAAAGAAATTCCTGCGGGAACTTATTTTTATATAATTGATTTAAACGACCCTGATTATAGCGAAGCACTAACAGGATATTTGTATTTAACACGATAGTTTTTCACTAAAAATAACCCACATCAATTTCTCTCATTATATTTGTAGCATAATTTTTCAACACCTACTATTTTGAAACAAATCACATCCGTTCAAAATCCATATATAAAGTCATTGGTACTTTTACAGGAAAAAGCAAAAGCCAGAAAACAATCGGGTACTTTTTTGATTGAAGGACAACGCGAAATTTCATTGGCAATAAAAGGCGGATATGAAATTGACACGATTTTGTTTTACCCTGAATTGATTTCTGAAATTGAAATAAATCAACTGTCAAAGCAGCAATTCAACTTGATTGAAATCAATAAAGAAGTGTTTGAAAAATTGGCGTATCGAGATACAACCGAAGGAATTATTGGAATTGCAAAAAGTAAAAATTTGAAATTATCTGATTTAAAACTGAAAGAAAATCCTTTGATTTTGATAGCTGAAGCACCCGAAAAACCTGGAAATATTGGTGCATTATTACGAACCGCAGATGCCGCCGATCTTGACGCTGTGATTATTGCCAATCCAAAAGGCGATTTATTCAATCCAAATGTGGTGCGTTCCAGCGTTGGATGTTTGTTTACCAATCAAATTGCAACAGGCACAACATCTGAAATTATTGCTTTTTTAAAAGAGCGAAAAATCAATTTTTATTGCGCTACATTACAAAATTCAACATCCTATCATAAGCAAGATTACACAACGCCAACTGCTTTGGTTGTTGGTACTGAAGCAACTGGTTTGACTCAAGAATGGCGAGATGCTGCGACACAAAATATCATTATTCCAATGCAAGGCGAAATCGATTCTATGAATGTTTCGGTGGCCGCTGCTATATTAATATTTGAAGCAAAAAGGCAAAGAGGATTTTAATTTTTCAAGATTGAAATGGCATTTATATCACAATTATAATTCATCATTTGCACATCTCATTACTTATTCATAATTTTAGAAATTGAATGCAAAATAGCTATGACAGAAATTGAGATAGAAAAAGAAAATAAGGCTATTGCCCGAGAATATAAAGAACTTCTCCGAATAAGTTATCAAACATTAACACCTGAAGATAAAAAACTAATCCGAAAAGCCTTTGATGTGGCTGTCGATGCGCATCAGGAACAACGAAGAAAATCAGGTGAAGCCTATATTTTTCACCCCATTGCTGTTGCAAAAATTGTAGCTTCAGAAATTGGTTTGGGAGCTACTTCAATCGCAGCAGCTTTACTTCACGATGTTGTTGAAGATACCGAAATTACCGTTTTAGACATTGAAAAAATGTTCAATCCAAAAGTTGCGCAACTTGTGGAAGGATTGACCAAAATTTCCAAAATTCAAAAAGATTTAAATTCTTCGATGCAAGCTGAAAATTTCAGAAAAATGATTCTTACATTAAATGATGATGTTCGAGTTATTTTAATAAAATTGGCTGACCGTCTCCATAATATGCAAACTATGGATTCGATGGAGGAAAATAAACAGACCAAAATTGCATCGGAAACCTTATATATTTATGCGCCTCTCGCCCACCGATTGGGATTATATAATATAAAAACGCAGTTGGAAGATTTAGGATTAAAATATACCGAGCCCGCTGTTTATAAAGATATTGTTACTAAAATAAAAGAAACAAAAGAGGAACAAGACGCATATATCAAAAATATATCTGAAGTTTTAAAGAAATCTTTGGATTCGGAAGGAATTGAGTATGTTATAAAAGGGCGACCAAAATCAATATATTCTATTCGTAGAAAAATGAAGGCTCAAAATGTGAGTTACGATGAAGTTTATGATAAATTCGCACTTAGAATTGTCTATAAATCAAATCCACACGATGAGAAATTTATCGCTTGGAAAATTTATTCGATTGTAACAGATCATTACAGACCAAGTCCAAGTCGATTGCGAGATTGGATTTCATCACCAAAATCAACAGGTTACGAAGCACTTCACATCACTGTTATGGGACCTTTGGGACGCTGGGTTGAAGTTCAAGTTCGTAGTGAACGAATGGATGAAATTGCCGAAAAAGGATATGCCGCACATTATAAATACAAACAAGGGGCAACAGAAGAAAGCGGATTGGATGTTTGGTTGAATCTATTAAAGGAAGCTTTAGAAAATCAGGAAAAAAATGCGGTTGACTTTGTTGAAGATTTTAAAATGAATCTTTATTCCAAAGAAATTTTCGTTTTTACACCCACTGGAGAAATAAAATCATTGCCGAAAGGCGCTACATCACTCGATTTTGCGTTTAGTATTCACTCTGCAATTGGAGTTCATACTAGAGGAACTCGTGTAAATGGAAAATTGGTGCCGCTAAATTTTGAATTGAAAAGTGGCGACCAAATTGAAGTTATTACTTCTGTAAATCAAAAACCAACCCCGCATTGGTTGAATTATGTGACCACTTCTCGCGCAAAAACTAAAATTAAGAATGTCTTAAATGAAAATACGAAGAAAGTTGCCGAAGACGGAAGGGAACTTTTAACACGAAAATTACGACATCTAAAAGTTGCCTTAAATGAGAAAACTATTAATGAATTGGTAATTTATTTCAAACTTAAAACAAGTTTAGATTTATTCTATAGAGTTGGAATTGGCTCAATCGAAAACCAACAACTTAAAGACTTTGCAGCTTTAAAAAGCAATACTTTTATCAATTTTTTTAAAAACAAAATCAAAAGAACCCCAACTGCCCCTGTTGAACACGTTAACAAGGAAGAAATTAATACCAATTATGACTTACTCGTTTTTGGTGTAGAACAAGATAAATTAGACTATAAATTATCAGCCTGTTGCAATCCAATTGTTGGAGACGAAGTTTTTGGTTTTATTACCATAAATGAAGGAATTAAAGTTCACAAAAAAGATTGTCCAAATGCTTTGAGTATGCAATCTAACTATGCATACCGAGTTATAAAAGCCAAATGGATTGATTCGTCTCAACAAGAATTTAAAGCCGTTTTGATAATTACTGGAATGGACTTTTTGGGGCTTACAAACGAACTAACAAAAGTTATTTCGAGTAATATGAACATCAATATTCAAAGTATTTCTTTGACAACAGAAGCTGGATTATTCAATGGAAAAGTTGCAGTAATTGTAAAAAACAATGGAATTCTTGAGAAAATGATGGCAAAAATTAGAAAAATAGACGGCATTGATAAAGTAACTCGCGTTTATAAAAATTAAAGTTTTGAACATTCAAGTTGAAACATTTAATAAT
>CANINJ010000011.1 GCA_947468985.1 Bacteroidota bacterium | reverse complement strand
TCAATTGCAGTTGAAAGATCGGTTCTTTGTTCTAAAAGGATGTTTAACTTTGCTTGACATTTATCACGATGTTCCTCTGAAGCTCCAGAACGAGTAGCTTCTTCATTCATGTGATAGATTTTCAACGCTAAGATTGACAATCTGTCAAAAGCCCAAGCAGGACTTTCAGAATTAATTTTCGCACCATCTTTTGCAACAACATGACTGTATTTTTGAAGGAAATAACTGTCTGTATATTCCACCATATCGGTACGTTCTTGGTTTGAAGCATCAATTCTTCTTTTCAATGTAAGTGCCGCTACAGGATCAATATTTGGATCACGAATAATATCTTCAAAATGCCATTGTACCGTGTCAATCCAATTTTTATGATACAATAAATGTTCAAATTTGTCTTTCGGAAAAGGGTTGTTAATAGGTTGATCGACATTATCAAATTGATGATAATCGTGAATACTTTGTTCAAATACAGAATAAGCTAATTTTGAAAACATATCTTTACATATTAAAAAGCAAAGATACTTTTTATACTTTTAACGTTGAAACTTTAAACTTAAACTTTATACCTATTTTTATGAAAATTCATCATTTATCAGAAAAAAACAGTGTGCTGAATCATTTTTTAGGACAAATTAGAGACATAAACGTTCATAATGACCGAATGCGTTTCAGAAGAAACATTGAACGCATTGGCGAAATTATGGCGTATGAATTAAGCAAAGAATTGCATTTTAAAAACTGTGCAGTTCAAACGCCGCTTGGTATAAAAAACACATCAGAAATCAGTGATCAATTGGTTTTGTGTTCTATTTTAAGAGCGGGATTGACGCTGCATAATGGATTTTTGAATTATTTTGATGCTGCTGAAAATGGGTTTATCTCCGCCTACAGACATCATCCGAATAATGACGATTTTTTTGATATTTTGGTTGAATACCAAGCCGTTTCCGATATTAATAATTCCAATTTAATTTTGATTGATCCAATGCTTGCCACAGGACAATCAATTGTGGCGGTTTTTAATAAATTGATGGAACGAGGTACGCCGAAAGAAATTCATATTGCAGTGGTAATTGCTGCTCCAGAAGGAATTGCACATCTTGAAGCGCTTTTGCCTGAGCATTGTCATCTTTGGATTGCTTCCATTGACGATGAATTAAATGAAAAAAATTACATCGTTCCTGGACTTGGAGATGCGGGAGATTTAGCCTTTGGAAATAAACTATAATTGAGAGAAAAACGCAAAAAAGCTGCATAAAATTACAATTCCTACCGTTAGTTCTCGCTTCATTTTTGATTGCGGTGTTTCGGTGAAAAGCGTAATCATAAATGCCAATGGCGCAAAGGTAAAAATCAGAATATCATTGCTTTTATTGGGCGAAATTAGGAAAACTGCAATTCCGATAAAAAAAGCAGCAACGATTTTCTTGTAAGACGAATGCAGAATAATTGGTCGGTTTGAAATGGTAAATACCACATATACCGTAAAATATAAAGAAATCGTTGCAAACAAGGATATGGCAAGATTTTGATAGTTATTGGCAAAATAATTAATCTCAAAATCCCTTGAAGAATTTGCAATTAAGTTGGCTATAATATTTTTATGAAGCACTAAATCGATTAAAATAAAAATCATACTCGACGTAAAAAAAGCGATAAAAGGCAAAAACCAAGTCCGATAATCTCTTGCTGTGTGAAAAAGAATGCTAATAAACACCAAAATTACAAAGAGAATACTCCAAAAATGAAATAAAGAAGCCACAAAAATCCATAAAGAAGCATCAAATATTTTTTCTTTTGGCGATTTCGGCGATTGCAAAGAAATTAATCTTCTTAATGCTAAAATGATGAAAAAGTTAGAAATAATTAAGTCTAAATTATTCATAATCGAAGGGAAGAAAAGTTGCAGCAGCAAATAGAATAAAATCATATAAGCGCTGTCTTTGCTCAATCCGTTCTTTTTTATTATAAAATTTGCAGTTAAAAAAGAGGCGGTTATTGCCCCAATTATAATTACTTTTTTAACGAAAAAACCAATCGAAAAAACACTTCCAACTTGCTGAAATTGATACACTCCAAAGAAAAATAATAGCATTAAAAAAATAAATGCATAATTTATTGGTGTAGATTTCTTAAAAAGACTTGTTATCATAAGGATATTTTATACTTTTGTAAATGTAAATATAATACTTGTACAAAGATGAAAGCATTTTTTGAAGGAATACAATGGTTGTTTGAAAATATTATTTTCATTCCACATGATTATTTAAGAAAATTAGAACTCGAACATTGGTTTGCAGCCAATACAATTAATTGGATTTTTATGATTATTTGTGCTACAGCAATGGTTTATTGGATTAAACAATTGAAATTGCACAAAGACAATAACGACGAATATCAAGATACAACGGCGCATTCTTTTTTCAAATAAAATTCTAAAACTACTGTTTTAGGTTTTAAGATTAAAGATCAAAACCAATATCTTTTCTAAAATACATCGTATCAAAATGTAGCTTGTCTATGCTTTGATACGATTTTTTTATGGCTTCTTCAAAATTAGTTCCTAACGAAGTAACCGCCAAAACTCGTCCTCCATTACTGATAATTTTCCCGTTTTCTGATTTTGTTCCTGCGTGAAAAACAATAGAATCAGTAACCATTTCAATTCCTGAAATTACTTTCCCATTCACATATTCTTCGGGATAACCTCCAGAAACCACCATTATTGTTGCTGCACTTTGGCTGTCAACTTCAAGGTTTTTTTCGTTCAGTTTTTCATTGGCTACAGCCAAAAACAATTCCACTAAATCCGATTTTAACCTTGGAATTACAACTTCCGTTTCAGGATCGCCCATTCTCACGTTGTATTCTATGACAATTGGTTCGCCCTTAACGTTGATTAAACCTATAAAAACAAACCCTTTATATTGAATTCCATCTTTTTGTAAACCTTCAATTGTGGGTTTGACGATTCTATTTTCGATTTTTTCTAACAAAACGGCATCTGCAAAAGGAACTGGGGAAACGGCTCCCATTCCGCCAGTATTCAAACCAGTGTCGCCTTCGCCAATACGTTTGTAATCTTTGGCTGTGGGTAAAATCTTATAATTTTTTCCATCGGTTAAAACGAAACAACTTAATTCTATTCCGTCTAAAAATTCCTCAATTACGACTTTGGAACTTGCTTCACCAAATTTCGAGTGAATCAACATATTTCTCAATTCTTCTTTGGCTTTCGCCAATTCTTGAATGATTAAAACCCCTTTTCCAGCCGCCAATCCATCAGCTTTAAGCACATACGGCGGTTGTAATGTTTCTAAAAAAGCACAACCTTCGTCTACAGTTTCTTTTGTAAAACTATCATAAGCAGCGGTTGGAATATTGTGTTTTACCAAAAACTCTTTGGCAAATTCCTTACTTCCTTCTAATTGAGCACCCAATTTTGAAGGTCCAATAACAGGAATATGTTTTAAATCAGTGTCATTTTGGAAAAAATCAAAAATTCCTTTTACCAAAGGATCTTCAGGACCTACAACTACCATTTCAATTTTTTCACTCAAGGCAAATGATTTAATGGCATCAAAATCCGTTATTTTTAGATTCACATTTGTAGCAATGCTTCCCGTGCCAGCGTTTCCTGGGGCAACAAAAAGTTTGGTGCAAAGCGGACTTTGAAGCATTTTCCAAGCAAAAGCGTGTTCTCGTCCTCCTGAACCTAATAATAAAATTGTCATTGTGTAGTTGGTTGTTGTGAAGTGCAAAAATAAATTCTTTTGCGTTTAAATGGGTATTAAAAGTCAAAAATTTATTTCAAAACGAGCCTGAATGTCTACTTTTCAATAATATTGATGGAATGTTTAACTATTTTGATATTAAAGAGGGGTCTAATTCTAAATTAGTATGCCTTTTTTTCGCCTTTTAATATATTTAAAACAGTTTGAACAATAATTTTTATATCTAAAATTAACGACCAATTGTCAATATAAAAAACATCTAGTTTAATTCGGTTTATCATGTCATCGTCAGATTCAATTTCTCCTCTAAACCCTTTTACTTGGGCTAAACCAGTAATGCCGGGTTTTACATAATGGCGTACCATATATTTCTTTATCTTATTGCCATACGACTTGTTTTGCGACCAAAGATGAGGCCTTGGCCCTACAACAGACATTTCTCCGAACAAAACATTTACAAATTGAGGAAGTTCGTCAATACTTGTTTTTCTTATGAGTCTGCCAATTTTAGTAACTCGAGGATCGTTTTTGGACGCTTCTTTTTCTGTTGTTACATTTAATTTCATTGAACGAAATTTATAACAAAAAAATTCTTTTTCGTCTAATCCCGGCCTTCCTTGCTTAAAAAAAACAGGGCCTTTAGATTCTAATTTTATTAACAATGATAAAAGCGGAACAAACCATGATAATATAAAAACAATTATAATTAAAGAAAAAACAATGTCAAAAAGTCTTTTAAATACTTTTGTAGCAGGGTCGTGTAACACCGTTTTTTGCATTGTCAACACAGGAAACATTTCGTAATAATTTATTTTTAAATTTTTAGAAAATATCTCTTTTGTCCCGGGAATAAATTTAATTACTACCCTATTTTCATCTGCAAAACTAACTATATCTGATAATTGATCATTTGTCATTTCGTCTAAAGAGCAGTATATTTCATTTACTAAATTCTCAATTACAAACGTTTTTAAATAGTCAATATCTCCTATTACTTCATCATTTTTCTTTTTATTTGAAAAATATCCTAAAAATCGATATCCATAATCATTCCTTGCTTCAAAAAGTTCTTTCAAACGAATTGATTCAGGAACAAATCCAATAATTACAATATTTCTATAGTTGCTACCTGTTATTATTCGGTATTTCTTTAAATAATAAAACAACAGGAATTTAGAGATGGCAATCAATATAAAACTTAATATCATGAACCGTAGCAGCGCATTTCCGCTAAAAATAACTTCTTTGGAAAACGGAAAGTAGGCTATTATTAGAAGTAAAAATAAAGCACCTTGTTTTACAATTTTAGTTAGTATTTCTACAGGAGTTGTGAATCTATAAACTTCATAAAATTTTATAAGAAACGCTATAGTTCCCCATGAAATTAATAAATATCCTATATACGTACTGTAATTTAAATTGAGCCCTTTAAAACAAAACAACGCCAATAAAGTAACAACCAATAAGTCAGAAACAATGCTTATTGGGCGTATAAATATAGAATACCTTATTGATTGGGCCGCGGTCATATTTATTTAATATATCCTGAAAAATCTTTATGCTCTTCTTTTAGCAACTCTTCTTTTGAAAGGGATTTGAAATAATCATAAGTTATTTTCATTCCTTCATCACGCGAAATTTTTGCTTCCCAACCTAATATTTTTTTAGCTTTTGTAATGTCTGGTTGGCGTTGAAGCGGGTCGTTAATTGGCAAGGGATGATAAACCACTTTTTGATTAGTCCCTGTTAATTTAATGATTTCATCCGCAAAATCTTTAATTGTGATTTCATCTGGATTTCCAATATTTACAGGAAATACATAATCTGAATGAAGTAATCTGAAAATACCTTCAACCTGATCGTCAACATAACAAAAAGAACGCGTTTGCATTCCATCTCCAAAAATAGTTAAATCTTCGCCACGAAGTGCTTGTCCAATAAACGCAGGAATAACTCTTCCGTCATTCAGTCGCATTCTTGGCCCATAAGTGTTGAAAATTCTTACAATTCTTGTTTCTACACCATGAAAAGTATGATATGCCATTGTGATGGATTCTTGGAAACGCTTGGCTTCGTCATAAACCCCACGAGGCCCTATTGTATTTACGTTTCCATAATATTCTTCTGTTTGGGGGTGAACTAATGGATCTCCATAAACTTCAGAAGTTGAAGCAATTAGGATTCTTGCATTTTTTACTCGTGCCAAACCCAAAAGATTATGAGTTCCAAGTGAACCTACTTTTAACGTTTGAATTGGTATTTTTAAATAATCAATTGGACTTGCAGGTGATGCAAAATGCAAAATATAATCTAAATTCCCCGGTACGTGAACAAATTTTGTTATATCGTGATGATAAAACTCAAAATGTTCGAGCTTAAATAAATGTTCAATATTTCTTAAATCTCCAGTTATTAGGTTATCCATCCCAATGACTAGATAGCCTTCTTTTATAAAACGATCACACAAATGAGAGCCTAAAAAACCAGCGGCTCCAGTAATTAAAATTCTTTTCATATTGGCTTGTGTTTCGTGTTTTATCTAATATTATATTATAAACGTTAAAATTAATATAATATTATACTAAATAGAAATTGTTTTTTCAGATTTTAAATTGGCATTGAAAATACAATACATTAGTATAAAAAATGTGATTCCTCTTTGTCTCCAAAGAAAAGACTCTGTAAAAAATAGCGCTATTATTAAAACTGAAAAGGCAATGTGAACATAGCTTTTCGTTTTCATTGCGTTTCTAAACGATAGCAATACCATTGTGAGCAATAGTAGTAAACCAAAAATTCCTAGTTCTGCAAAAACCTGAATGTATTGGTTATGAAAATTCTTCGTTTGGTAGCCTTCTTGGGTTTCATTGCCTAAAAAAAGATTGTAATGAATGCCTTTTTCGGCAATTTTAACATACGATGCATCCAAGCCAAATCCTGACCAGAAAATGGATTCTTCTTGAAGAAATTCAACAAAAATTCTAAATTGGTAAACTCTAAAAGCGGT
Source organism: Bacteroidota bacterium (assembly GCA_947468985.1). Classification (GTDB taxonomy): domain Bacteria; phylum Bacteroidota; class Bacteroidia; order Flavobacteriales; family Flavobacteriaceae; genus Flavobacterium. Next base: position 8,601 of record CANINJ010000011.1, on the reverse strand, counting down.
GCCAGGAAAATAATCGTTTGGTTTGAAAGCGGTGTTTGTCCAAGCTTGCTTAATACTCACATTATATACTTTCTCAGAGCCTTTGCTAATAACATCGTTGACGCTGCTATCTGTCATTATGGTTTCATATTCTTCTTTGAAACGCTCTTTTATTTTTCCTACGAAAGGAAGGAATAAAAGCAATACAATTAATAAAATTAGATTTTTAAGACGTAATTTTTTTGATCTTTTGGAATAAAACAAATGATAACAAACCAAAAGCACCATAAAAACCACAATGATGTTTTTTGATGACAATAAAAAAACCATTAGAAATAAGATTCCTAAAGCGCATTTGTCAAATACTGTTTTTGAGGTTTTTGCTAGAAAATAAAAAAATGAAATCGCAATATAAACGGATACGTGAATTGCATTTACATCTTTTGTAGCCAATTCGTGGTAAAAGAAAACGGAAGAATTATTTGAAATAATAAATCGAATTACCGCTTTTGTAAGATAAAATATCGAATAAGCTACTATTCCATAACTGTACCATTTGATTATTTTATCCTTTTCTAAAGCCGTGAAGGAGCGAAATAATAAAAAACAAGTTGGAATTAATAATAACGGTAATTCTTTTGATAGTGCATTTGTAGTTCTCTCAAAATCTATTGTCCAAGTAATGGAAAGTAGCATCAAAAGATATAATAGAATAGGTAAAATGAGATTTATATCAAATTTAAAATTTTCTTTTTTGAAGGTTATTAACGTCATTAAAGTCAGTAAGAACAATGAAATACTGTTAAATGCATAACTTAAAGGAATGCATAATAATCCCAATAAAACTAAAAGTAAAGAAGAGTGGTTACTGTATTCTTTCTTCAGATTTTGATATACATTCTTCGAAAAGCTGGAGATATTCGCCATTTATTTTATCCCAATTAAATTCATTTTCAATCGCGTCAAAGTTGTTTTGAACCAATTGCAAGTTATCATTTTTTTTGATTGTTTCTAAAATATTTTTCACTTCCTGTGGATTAGAAAAATAATACCCATTTTCTTTAAGAATAGCCTTGTTAAAATGATTGTTGTGGGCAATCACAAATGCTTTCGACGCCATTGCTTCTAAAAGTGAAGGATTAGTACCTCCAACAGAATGTCCATGGAAATATATATTCGAGAAATATCGTAAGTTGTTTAAATGGGTTATGTTATAAATACCACCTAAAAATCGAATATTCTCGTTTTCTTTATATTTGGTTTTTAAAAAATTCCCGTATTTTGTTTCATGATTTCCTATAACAAGAATTGGCGTTTTTTCAGCATTCAATACAACTCCATCTAACACTATTTCCAGATTATTTTCAGGTTCAAAACGCGCCATAATCATATTATAGTTGTTTTTGGTCACATTATAATCTGAAATTATTGTTTCGTCAGGATTTGTAAAAAGATGTGCGCCATAAGCAATATAGGCAGATTCTTTATTGTATTTATCGATTAAGAACGACTTAATTCCTAATGAATCTGAAACAAGATAATCACTGCTTACTGCCGCTAATCGTTCAGCAAATTTTAAAAATTGTTTAACTAGTTTAGAGTACTTTGTGCGCTTCCATTCCAATCCATCCATGTTGGTGATTATAATTGGTTTTTTTGGAAGTAGGAAAAACCAAATTGAATTACTCGTATACCCCAACTGCAATATTATATCAAAATCTCTTTTGCGAGTATCTAAAATACAGTTGTAATCATAAATAAATTGTCCGAAAGTTCCAAATTTATGTTCTGGGTCATTTTGATGAATAATATTTACACCGTGAAATGTTTTTTCTTGAAATGGGTGGTTGTGAGAATTATAGACAAACACCTCATGCCCTTTTTCAACAAGATAAACAGAGAAAAATTCTGCAAATTGTTCAAAACCTCCGTAATAGTTTGGCACTCCACGAGTTCCTAAAATGGCTATTTTCATGAAATATTTTATTTTCAGATGGCTAAAATAGTCTTTTTATGAAAATTTTAAAAGGTTTGAAATTATTATGTTAAAGTATTTCATTAAAAAATTTTGCGGACAAATCCCATTTATATTTTAAATCTACATGATTCCGTTTTTCTACAATTAAATTATCCTGTAAAGCCTTAATAATTTTCAGATTTAAATCGGTTGAACTAGAAGGATCGAAAAGGCAATCACCGATAAAATTAAAATCTGACATTGCTGTAGTATTTGAGCAAATTGTTGGTATACTAGATGCAATAGATTCTAATGGTGGTATACCAAAACCTTCTGCAAAAGAGGGATAAACAGACAATGATGATGCTCTAACTAGGTGAATCAAATCGAGGAATTCAACTTTTTTAAGCCTAACAACCTGTTCTTTAATTTCGTTTTCCAGCAAATTGTAATAGTCATTATAAATTTTGTTTTCAATTGCGTCATCACCAACAAAGACTAATTTGTATTTTTTATAATATCCATTTTCAACAAATGTTTTTAGCAATGTATGGTGGTTTTTTCTGGGTTCCCAGCGACTTACAAATAAAAAATAATCGTCTAAATTGAATTTGTTTTTTACAATTTGAGCTTCTTTTTCTTTATTGTATTGTTTAAAATATTCCGAATCAACTGCATTTGGAATTATTTTCACATCAGAAATATTAAAATGCTTTTCTATTCTATCTTTAGAATATTCGGAAACTGTGAGAACTACATCTGATTTATTGGCGCTATAATTAAATAAAAAGCGGTTTTTTATTCGATAGAAAAGCGGGAAATATTGTGGAAAATCTAAAAATAATATGTCGTGAATGGTAACAATATATTTGCATTTTTTTATTGGCGGAACAACGTATTGAAAATGGGCATAGTCGATTTTATTCTGAGTTATCAGTTTAGGGATGTCAAACAATAATCTAAATAACTTATTTTTAGAAGAATATCTTAAATAAAAAACATTCTCATGCATTCCAAAAACCGTTTGTAGCTTTTGAATATTGTGTGCTGCTAAGAAAAAGTTTTTGCTTTTATCTTTTATTAATTCTTGATACAGCCCTTTTAAATAAGTAGTTGTGCCTTGAAGGTTACCATCAAAAAGATGACAATCAACAAAGAAATTTTCTGTTTTCATTCTAAAGTAACTTGTTGATTATTTTGCTTATTATTGCTTTTTAATAAAAATTCTCGGTAACAAATAATGAATCCCAGAAATATTGATTTGTTATCAAGTTTTAAATACAATCCCATAAAAACCCAGTTAGAAACAATGAGAAAAATGGCAGAACCAACTAAAATAAAGTTTAAGTTTTGAACAGCTAAAAGATTAGATTTCTCGGGTTTGCCTAATAAATAGATAAATGTAAATAAAAAAACTAGTCCAAAAAGACCTGATTTTAGATAAACTGTTGCAAAACCATTGTGAAGAACCGGAATATACTGAATAAATTCCCCATCATTTGTCCAGATTTCTCTGCCAAGATTTATTGTAGCACCTAATCCTTTTCCAAAAAAAATAGCTGATTCTCCTTGACTTGAAACTTGTTTTACGGTAAGAATATTTTCATATGACCTGTAATTATCATTAAAATCTTTCCAGTCATCTTTGTTGATTTTTGTTTTAAAAGGTTCTATTGGTGCATTTTTAATCTTATATAAAAAAGCCTCTATTCCTTTGCCCGATCTTTGTGGGTTAGATTGATAAACAGCTGTATACCCTATAACTACAAATAAAACTATAGACGAAATAATGGTTAATGATTTTCTGTTGAGAACAAAATATCCTTTCATTGCAATAAAAAGAACTATGAGTTGAATAAAATTAGTTCTTGATAAATATAAAAAACTTGAAAGAGCAACGATTATAATAAAAACATGTATCTTTTTCTTAGACCAATTTATTTCAAATTTATTATAAAACATCAGTAGTACTAAGACATAAACTTCATAGTCGCTATGGTAGCCACAATATTCTCGCAATAAATTTACAGTAATGGCATGGAATCTAATAAATGTAATTAAAACAAGAAGTAGGTGTAAACAAGATATTAATAAACCGGTATAAATTACTGTTGTGAAAAATTTATTTTGACATTTTTTATACAATTGATACCCAACTAAGAGACCAATTATTGGCTTAAGCAAGTAGGCAATATCTCTAAAAAAATTATATGCGCTTTCGTTTTTAAAGAAACTAACCACAAACGCTGTAGCTAAAATAACAGAAAAACAAGTTACATATTTAACAATCCTTAATGAATATCTATTGGAAATTGTTATTACAAAAGTTAAAAACCAAACAAAAAAAGTTAGTTCGTAAATATTTACATACGGTATCAAGACACAAAGTGCAAAAAGCAATTGATAAAGAACATTATTTGACTTTTCTTGAATCATTAGATTATTTTGTGGTATTTTTTACAAAACTACTTCTTAATACCAAGCTATACGATATTATGATAATAAATTCGATAATAATGGTAGAAATAAAAGCGCCTTTTAACCCTATCATTTGCAATAAAGTAAACAGCACAATCATACTTAAAATGGTTGAAAAAATTGTGATTTTTATATATTGTTCGTTTTTATTGAACGAGAACATCAATTGTTTTAATGCAAAAGAAATCCCCATTAGCGCCGGAATAAATAGTCCTATTTTTAAATAATGCAGTAATTTGATATTGTAATTTGGGTTTATTTTAAAGAAAACTAAAATTTCATCTGCTTTAATATAAAAACAAATTAGAATTAGAATGACAAGCAAATAATTAAATCCATTAAAAATTTTCCAGCTAGAAACTCCTGTTTTTACATCTTTTGATATTTTTAGACAAATATCTGCATAAATAAAATTAAAAAACATTTGAAAATACGTTCTAAAAATCATGATAACTTGGTCTATGATTCTGTATTGCCCTGCAATGAAGCTTCCACATACATAACTGATTATCATAATTGGGGCATATTGATAAAATGAAAAAAACAATTGAGAAACCGTCAATGAAAATTCAGTCTTTATCAAAGTTAATGCAGAGGTTAAAGAACATTTTTTTAATGAAAATGAGAACGTTTTATAAATCCAGAAAAAGCCTAACAAACTGGCAATAATTAATCCTATGCCTAATAAAAAGTTGATGTATATATAATCTTCTGGTTTTTTTATAAATATAAATACAGCCGAAACATAAATGGCCTTAGAGAGCACATTGATAATGGTTATCCATATGAAGTTTTGAAGTCCTTGAAAAAACCATATAGGGTTAATAAACTGACCCACAACTATTAAAAGGCTTAAAAGTAATTGTATTTTGTCTTTTTGAAAAAAAGGAATGGTTAAAATTACTATACTGCAAAGAGATATTACCGCTAACAATAATATAAATTTGGCTAAAAATATTGTTGTAAAACGTTCTTCTAATATTTCTTTATTATTATTGTTGTTAATGGAGACTTCTTTGGTTCCATTTATGTAAGAGCCATAATCTACTAATACAATCGCAATTAATGCAAATGAAAAACCCACCCCCGCCTTTCCTATACCTTCTTCTCCACAAATTGATACAATGTAGGGGATTACTAGTAAAGGACTGATTAGATTAATAGCTTGCCCAAAACCATAAATTATAAAATCTTTGGTTTGTTTAGCGCCAAACTTTTGAATTATTTTTTCTTTTAACATTAATTTTATTAATAGAATGAAGTGAAAACTAAAGCATTATTATTCCATTAATTCTTTTCAAAAATTTTATCTGTTATGACCAGGCCTTTTTTATTTTCATTAGGATTTTTAATAATAATTCCTAATTGGTATTTTCCTGGCGGCACTTTTTTAAGATATGTTTTTGATTCAAAACCAGAGTTACTTAAATCTTTTTGACTTTTAAAATAGGTTGTAACATCGTCACGTTTCATTTTTTGCTTTGGAAGTAAGTAGGCTTTACCATTCGAAATTAATATTAATTCTAAATTCGAATTTTGAGATTCTATGTTCTCTAAGTAAGCCCAGCCAACAATATTAATTGTCTCTTCATTGATTTCAAATTTTTCAATTGCAAAATTAATTCCATCTCCATTTTTATCTTTAATTGGATTAAATTCTGAAATATCTTTTTTAGAAAGTTCATTAGAACTTTTTACGTAATGTTTAGTCCAAGTGTCATATAAATCAACATTATTTTCAATAGAAAAGTTACTCTCTAGATATTTTTGTGTTTCATCTGAAATCTTATACGGCCTATTATGAGCATCAACATACCAAAAGGATTTTCTTTTTGTAGAATCCTGAATCATCTCGTTTACATAATTATCAAGAGTTCCGTCAATTATGGTGTTTTTCACTTTTTCATTGTTTAAAAAATAAGGGAAATACCAACTTAAACTAGTTACAACAGGATCATTATTTGAATTATTATCGATTATAAATTGAGTTACTTCCCTAAATTGGGTTTTGTTTGGTTGCTTGTAATATTTTTTAACTATGATAATATCTGTAACAGAAAACAACAAAACAATACTCAGAATTGAATACCTAACGACCTCATTTTTTATAAAATAAAGCCCTATAGAAACCACTATTATTATTACTGGAAGAATATTAATAAAGTACCTATTTATTAACATCGGTAAGCTTGTATAGGTTCTTACTAATGGTAAAAAAAGTGTTACGAGCAACCAAATAAAAAGAATAAAAAAACTAAATAATAATTTATCTTCCTTAGGGTTTATCGTGAATTTTTTAGTGTTTTTGATAGAAAATAATTGAATGAAAAATAATATGATTAATGAAATGACAAAAAACAAAACAATTTCTGATTGCCCAAAAAAGTCTTTAAAAAACTGTGTATAAACATCTAGTGTTGGCATTTGAATCCAAATAGAATTTATTTCAGTTGTTTTGATAAATAAACGGTAGGCCGGTAAAAATAAAATAATGGTTACTATTCCTGAAATCAATGTATAAGTGAAGAACTTTTTTCTTGCTATTTCATAAGGTTTTATTATAAAATAAGACAAAATAAGATATTGAGATACCAATGTAAATAGTGCGAAAAAATGACAATAAATCATCAATGTAGAAAAAAGAACATACATTGAAACGGACTTATAAGTAGGCTTTTTAATAAATTTAATGAGGTAATAAAAAGACAATACCGTCATTAAGAACATTAAAGGATACATTCTTGCATCCTGCGAATAGTAAATATGAAAATAATTAAAGGCTAATAAAACAGCTGCATAAATTCCTGTTTTCTTGTTAAAGATTTCCTTTCCTAACAAGAATATGCTAAAAACACCTGCAATTCCTATAATGGCAGAAACTATTCTTGCAACGAACGTTGTATATCCAAATAACTTAAAAGCGATGTGTGTTATAAAAAAATATAATGGCGGATGGGGTTCAGAAACCAGTAATGCATAGTACACTTCCGAAAATGATTTTGTTGGATTTGCCTCGTTAAGTGTGTGTATTTCATCCAGCCAAACGCTTTGAAAATCAATATGATAAAACCTTGCTATAGCAGCAATAAACATAATTGCTATAAGGATGTAATTGCTTTTAATTAAATTAATTGCTTTCATATTTTATATCTTTTTAATCTTTTTTCCACGAATAAAGAAATGAAACCCCAAATGGCAACCTAATATTATTATTTATAAATAACTTTTCGGAACCCATCAAATAATTAAGTGCCTGATTTAAAATTCCTGGTTTAAATGCCTCGAAATCACTTCCCGAGCCTGGCCTGTTCCTTCCCGAGTTTAATAAATTACTGACTTTTCTAATGAGGTAAATTGGGATGAATAAGAAAAAATTGAAATAAGACGAAAAAACTTCTTTTCCGTTAATTTCCAAATTAAATAAGTTTTTAATTTGCTCTGATTTATACCTTCTGAAATGGTGATTTATAACATCATGGTGACTCCATAAATCCATGTAAGCAGGAACTGTTATTAACAATAATCCTTTGCTTTTTGCTACGCGTTTCATCTCAAAAACTGCTAATTCATCATTTTCTACATGCTCAATTACATCAAAAGCACATACTAAATCGAACGATTCCTTTTCAAATGGCAACTCGGTTATTGAACCGTGAATAATCTCTAAGCCTGTTTTTTCTCTTGCAAACTCACAACAAAATTGATCGTACTCGATGGAGGTTACGGTCCCGAATTTTGATAAATATTCTGAACTTCTTCCTGTGCTACATCCAATATTTAATATATTTAAATTGGTTGTACTTAGCTTATTTTGATTTAATAGCTTGACAATAAAACTAGTAATTATTCTTTCTCGGGCTACAAACCACCAATGTTTTCTTTCTAAATTATAGTATTCTTTGTAGTATAAATGATCCATAGTTTTTATTTATCTATTCCGTCTTGAATTATTTTATCGACTACAAATAACGGTCTATTTCTAACTTGGTTATATATTCTTAATACATATTCGCCTATTAATCCTAATGAAATCATTTGAACGCCACTGAATAAAATTATTGCCAATATTGTTGCTGTAAAACCTTGCGGAACATCGTTATAATATATCTTTCTGTATATATTGTACAAAAAGTAGATTAATGAAAATAGGACGGTAAAAAACCCCAATCGAGTTATTATTTTTACTG
>CANINJ010000010.1 GCA_947468985.1 Bacteroidota bacterium | reverse complement strand
GTTCTGGTAATGCCACAACAGTAGGTAAAATTAATGGTACGGCATTATCCGGATTAGTAACAGGTATTTTAAAAAATACTACAACTACAGGCGTACCTAGTATAGCAGTTGCGGCTGATTTTCCTATCTTAAATCAAAACACTTCAGGTAACGCTGCAACGGTAACTACCAATGCAAATTTAACAGGAGACGTAACAAGTTCTGGGAATGCCACAACAGTAGGTAAAATTAATGGTACGGCATTATCCGGATTAGTAACAGGTATTTTAAAAAATACTACAACTACAGGCGTACCTAGTATAGCAGTTGCGGCTGATTTTCCTATCTTAAATCAAAACACCTCAGGAAACGCAGCTACCGTAACTACAAATGCCAATTTAACGGGTCCAATTACGAGTACTGGAAATGCTACTTCTATTGCTTCTCAAACAGGAACAGGAACAAAATTTGTAATGGATACTTCGCCCACATTGGTTACCCCAGTGATTGGAGCAGCAACAGGAACAAGTTTAAGTGTTTCTGGGCAATTAACTTCTACAGTTGCAACAGGAACTGCACCTTTAGTGGTGAGTTCAACCACTGCAGTGGCGAATTTAAATATTGGAGGAAATGCGGCAACTGCAACTAAATTAGCAACTGCCAGAAAAATTAATACTGTTGATTTTGATGGAAGTGGTGATATTACAGTAACTGCCGCGGCAGGCACATTAACAGGAGCCACATTAGCTTCTAATGTTCTAAGTTCAAGCTTGACAAGTGTAGGAACTATTGCTACTGGAACTTGGAATGGGACAACAATTGCAATTGCTAATGGAGGAACTGGAGCTACAAGTGCTACAGCAGCTTTTGATGCTTTGTCACCTATGACAACAAAGGGAGATATAATTTATGGAGGAGATAGTGGAACAGGAACACGTTTAGCTAAAGGCGCCGATGGTCAAGTATTAACTTTAGCCAGTGGAATACCAAGTTGGTCGTATTCATCAGGGTCAGTTGTAGTACAAAATACAACTCCATATACTATAAGGCTTCAAGATTCTTATGTTTTTTATACAGGATCTACCAATGGAACTTTTACACTTCCAACAGTTGTGGCTGCAAATGCTGGGAAAGAAATTACAATTAAGAATAAAACAGCTAATACAATAACTATTTCAGGTTCTGCAGGAATTATTTATGTAGATAAAGATAATACTGCTGCAACATCAGTTTCTATTGGAAATGAAGCATCTAATAACTGGATAAGGTTAGTATATGATGGATCACAATGGAACGTATTAAGAGCCTTATTCTAATCAATAGAAACATGAAAAAAGTAGTATCCCTATTATTCTTCTGTTTTGTTTTCCTAAGTGGGAAGGCTCAAACAGGTATTGGTATAACTGTACCAACTAATAAATTGGATGTTTTTACTACAAAAGCAGATCCAGCCACCTCAGGAACAGCTGCCAATGGCAATTTACGTCTAGGTGCAACCGGCGCAAATACGCATGTATTAGATTTTGGATTAAGTAGTACAAGCACTTTTTCTTGGCTACAAGCAAGAGACAAGGGAGCTTATGGTACTTATTATAATTTGGTATTAAATCCCAATGGAGGGTTTGTGGGGGTTGGAACTACTGCTCCATTATCTACTTTAACTTTAGGCAATGCGGCTGGAACAGTGAGTGGAGAAATTACCATTAATCCGCAAGGAACTACTAACGAAGGAGGTCAAATAACCATCAAAAAATCATTAACAGGAAGTACTTCAGACTGGACCATTGATCAATATGGAACCACTTCTGCAAATGCAAGACTACGCGTTTTTAGTGGTGGTACTGAAACTAATGGGATAAATATTTTAGAAAATGGTAATGTAGGAATTGGAAATAATAACCCAACTACAAAACTATATGTAAATGGTGATATCATTGCCAACTCTGTGTCAGGTACTTCGGATATTCGTTTTAAAACCAATATTCGACCCGTAACCAATGCTTTAAATAAGGTAAAATCATTGCAAGGAGTTTATTTTAATTGGAATCAAAAAGCGTTTCCAGAAAAAGAATTTGGCGCTCAAGACGAACTAGGATTTATTGCGCAAGAAGTTGAAAAAATAGTTCCTGAAATTGTAACAAAAGATAAAACTAAAGAAGAATACCGTTCTGTGAAGTACGACAAGCTAGTGGCGCTATTAGTTGAAGCCATCAAAGAACAACAAAAACAGATTGAAAAATTACAAGTCAAAGTAAAACAACTTTCCAAAACCAGAAAAAAATAGGAATGAAAAAGCTAGTTATTTTCATTTTATTACTAATCCAAGCTTCTGTTTTTGGGCAAAGTATTACTGCGCCAGCACCTTTAACCATTGAAGCTAATGCAAGCAGTGTGGACGCTGGAAATTTTGTGGTGAGTTGGGGAAATACTACAGACCAAATTTTGGTTAGTGTAAGTCTAGATTATCAAAGTGGAGCAACACTTTCCTTTCCTACTACGACTGGTATTACCCTTAATACTGGATATACAACTTGGACAGGAATTACTAGTATTGTGTTTTATGGTACAAGAGACAACATAAATATAGCACTAGCTGCGATGACTGTTTCAATGGGGAATATGAAAACGGCTGTTAAAATCAATGTTGAAATTTCGGCTTACGACGCTAATTATAAATACAATCCAAACAATAAACATTTTTATAAATATGTATCAAGCAATGCAATCACTTATGCAAATGCAAAGTCTGGAGCATCAGGTACTACATTCAAAGGCAAAGCTGGCTATTTAATAACCATTACTTCTCAGGCGGAACAAGATTTTATTAATAATAATATTACCGGAAATAATCTTTGGATTGCTATTACTGACGTAGTTACTGATGGCACATGGGTATTAGATGCCGGTCCAGAATTAGGAACTGTACTTAAAACCCTCAATGGACCTACAGATGGAAATATAGCGGGTCAATATAATAACTGGTGTACAGGAGAACCCAATGGTGCTAATCATAGTGAAGACTACGCAGTTACAAAATGGAATAGCGGTACTTGTTGGAATGATTTGCCTAATTCAGCTTCACCGGTTCAGGGTTATGTCGTAGAAATAAGTGCCGATTTTCCAAGTGGTTCAGGATATACCGATGTGTATTCTAGTTACGTAGTGCACAATAACGATAAGGCTTTTACAAAAACTTCATCTACTGGAATTAATAGTGCTTCTATTTCAAATCTCCCCAATTTAAATGGTGGATTACAATTGAATGATGGGCATACCATTACCCTTCGTTCTGGATATACAATCAATTCAAATAGATTGGATTTTGTTGGAACGGGTAAGATCGTATTTACAGATGCAACAACAAAATGGACGCCGGGTATAGCCACTAGTGCAAATACTTTTATACATAGTCCTTCAACAAATTCTAATCCTACTTATTGGTCAAGTTCAAGCAATTGGGTTGGAGATGGATTTTATGCAAATGCTCCTTATCCCACAACACAAAATGGGTATCATTTTACGCCATGGTTAAATTCACCTCAAGGATGGTCTGCTGGTGCAAATGATGCTAATCAGTACTTAATTTTGAATTATAATGTCCCAGCATATATTACAGGAATTGTAACACAAGGTAGAACAGTCAATGGTGCACAATGGGTATCGAATGCAAATGTGGATGTGAGTTTGGACGGCGTTACATGGAAAAGAGTTTTAACGGGAGTAAATTTAAATACAAATGTTACGGATGCTGTAGCTACTTATTTCCCTCAAGTAGAATATACTAAGTATGTAAAAGTAATGCCAACTTCCTCGGGTTGGTCAGCACATATTACCATGAAAATGGGTTTGATAATCAAATCAAATCAAATTATCAGCGATGGGTTAGCCCTAAACTTAGATGCGGGTAACCTTGCGTCCTACATGGGAATGGGCACAACGTGGAAAGATTTATCTGGAAATTCTACAGATGCTACATTGAGTAATGTAACCTATAATTCTAGTGGGAGTTATTTTGAATTTAATGGTACAAGCAGCTTTGTAAACTTTACTGCAAATATTGGTTCCCCTTCAATAGTTACCGTGGAAATGTGGGTAAAAACGATCGCTTTCGGAGGCATGTTATTTGGGTTTAATATGTATGATGCTTGGACAAATGGAAGTAATTTAGGATATAATACTGCCTCTGGAGACCAATACGGAATACCTAGTTCGCAAGTAACTGCATTAGGTATTTTGAATAAATGGAAACATCTTGTTTTTGTCATGAATCAAGGGACAACCGTAGGAAATAAAATTTATGTGAATGGTGTCAATCAAATTATGTCACTTTCTAGTAGTACTGCATCTGTGCCAAATGCAACATTTAATTCAGGTGTTGGCCGTATTTCAAGTTGGAGTTTTAACACTGGTTATCTCATGAACATGCAATTAGGAAATTTCAAAGTTTACAAGCGAGAATTAAATCAGCAAGAAATTTCAGATAATTTTGAAGCGGAGAAATTACGTTTTGGGTTGTAAAAAAGAATAATGAAAAAAGAATTCATATACACGTTTTTGTTTATTTGTATAATTAGTATGCATACAAATGTCTTTGCCCAAACCGGCATAGGTACTGCTTCACCCAATACATCTGCAAAGTTAGATGTGTATTCCACCAACAAAGGATTTTTGCCTCCGCGTGTTTCTTTAACTGGAGTCCTTGACACTGCTACGATTTCTGCTCCTGCATCGGGTTTATTAGTATACTGCACTGGAACTGGAGGATTAGCTTCAGGATATTATTTTTGGAATGGAACTGCCTGGGCAACGATTGCAACTGCAGGTGGTAATGCCAGCAATAATTATGGTGATGTAAAAACAGGATTTCAAGCTGCTGATCATGATGGATGGGTAAAGTTAAATGGACGTTTAAAATCTTCCTTAAGTACCACTCAACAAGCACAAGCCACTGCTATAGGAATTGGTTCTAGCTTGCCAAATGCAAACAATGCATTTTTAGTTCAAAACGGAACAGCTCTTGGTTCCATATCAGGTAGTAATTCTCTAACCTTATCACAAAATCAGTTGCCAAATGTATCTTACACTGGTTCAATAATAGACGTAGCGCATGGCGCTGCAATTGCTGCATCAGCATCTGGCGTTTTTTCTAGAATAAATGGCAGTTCTTGGGGGAATGCATCTGGAGGCGGTAATACTGAAACATTTAATTTAAATATTCCATTAAATGGAGGGGTTACACAACAACCTATTTCAATAACACCATTAAGTTTATCAGTGAATACATTTGTTTATTTAGGATATTAAATCAAGTTTGGAAATGAAAATTATTTTTATATATATTTCTTTATTGTTTTGTCTTATAACAGTCCATGCCCAAACAGGCATAGGTACTACTATACCAGATACTTCTGCAAAACTAGAAATAGCGTCAACGGCAAAGGGATTGTTAATTCCAAGAATGACAAGTGTGCAAAGAACAGCTATACCCAATCCTGCCAATGGATTATTAGTATATCAAACGGACGGTGTAGCGGGATTTTATTTGAATAGTGGAACTGCAGTCTCGCCTAGTTGGATTAGAGTAAATACCGATTGGACCAAATCAGGAAATGATATTAGTTATACCACAGGAAATGTTTCTACCACAGGAAATGTTTCTACTACAGGAAATTTAACGGGTGGTAATCTCGCTACGTCAAAATTAAGTGGATTTGTTGCTAATGTAAGTTCAGAAGCATCGAGTAGAATGATTGCTTTGGGAGACAATGGCATGACCTTAAAATGTACTGCGGCTATAACACTTACATTGCCAGCTGCTGGCACATTGCCAGAAGGTTTTAATTGTATGGTTCTGCAACATAGTTCTAGCCAAGTTAGTTTTTCAGGAACGTTTAGTAATAGAAATAGTTTTACCAAAACGGCAGGACAATATGCAATAGCAACCGTTTTTTATATAGGAGGTATTTATATTGTATCAGGCGAAATGAGTAATTAATAATGAAAAGACAATTTTATCATATTATCTTGATTTTGTTACTAGGAAGCAATGTGGTCCATGCTCAATTTTTGCCTAATTTTTATGCTGCATTAGAAAGTAATAGACCCAAAGGAAATAAATATTTATATTATCGATTATACTCTACCTCAACATCTACTTTCCCCGCAACGGCAGCAGAGTTTGAAACGAATTTTGCTAACGCAACTAATTATAAAACAGCAGGCTATGTGGCTATGACTAGTAATACAGGGAATTTAAATTCCTCGTCTAGTTATTCGTCTAACCTTATTAATTTTCTAAGCCAAACCGATTTGAAAAATGCAGTTGGTAATCAAACGCCGTACTCAGGTTTTTCGGGAGATGGATTTACTATAGTCGTTTCAGGATATTTTATTCCTAAACAAACTGGAACCTATACGTTTACGATTGAAGGAGATGATGCCGTAGATTTGTTCTTAAATGATGTGAATGTAGTCAACCATTATGGAGCACATGGAAACTCAGCAATAGGAACGCATACAGGTACAATTGCTTTGATAGCAGGTAAAAAATATACTTTTAGGGCGAGAATGCAAGAAGGCGGTGGAGGAGAAGTGATGCAATTATTCTGGAAAAAACCTTCTGAATCTTCGGGTTCTATCTGGTATCAAGATATTGAAGAATTATCTGGTGAAGAAGTGGTACCGAATGGATTAGTTTTATCTGTAGATCCAGGAAATTGGTATTCGTATCCAAAATACGGAACATCTGTCTATGATTTAAAAGGAAATGCAACGGGCACTTCTTACAACAACACTGCTTTTAATTCAACGGCACAAGGGGCGTTTTATTTGGATGGCAATGCAGATTATATTGATTTCGGAAAAACACCTACAAATTTCCCAACTGGAGATATTAGTGTCTTCGTTTGGTTAAAAGGAATTGGTATTCGGGCAAACTGGAATATATTTTTGACAAAATGGTTTACAGATGCTGCAGGAAATGCGGGAGGTTCTGATTTTCACTATGATTTGTTTAATAATGGCGTTTATGTCTACCAACATTTATACACAACTAATAAAAGTGATATGTATGGTGTTACTCCATTGTATTCAAATACATGGTACCATGTAGGATTCACGATTTCTAGTGGAAATTTACAGATGTATGTTAATGGGAATAAAGATGGGAATACTATAACTGGAGCGGCAAGATCCAATGCGGTCAATAGCAATCTTTTTTTTGGTGATGCAAGAACGAACGGATTAGTTACTTTTAATGGTTATTTAGGATCCACTCAAATTTATAATAGAGCTATTACGCAAGAGGAAGTTTTTCAAAATTTTAATGCAACAAAACATAAATATGGACTTTAAAAATATTTTTACGGTATTATTCTTATGTAACTGTGTTTTACTTGCCGCCCAAACAGGCATAGGTACTACTACGCCACATGCTTCAGCAAAGCTAGAGGTGAGTGCAACCAATAAAGGATTTCTACCTCCGCGTGTTACACTAACAAGTGCAACCGATGCTACCACAATTGCATCACCAGCGGAAGGTTTGTTGGTTTATAATTTGGGTTCTGTTGGATTGCAAGCGGGCTATTATTATTGGAATAGTGCCAACTGGACAACAATTGCAACAGCCAGTTTATCAGGAGATAATGTACTATCCGCCAATCTAGTTAAATTATATCAAGAAGGGTATTCTACGACTACTAATAAAGCACCAAGTACAGATGGATTTAGCTTTACGGTGCCGGTTTCGGGTAGGTATGAGTTTAATTTTAATAGTACTGGTTGGAATACAAATGGATTAAAGATCAAATTAACATTCAATATAAGACAGGGAACTACTGTTTTAGAATCAGATTATCATGAGTCTACCAGTAGTAATGTTTGGGCAGAATATGAAGGTAGACTTGAGGTTAACTTAAATGCAGGAATTACGTATAATGCACAAGTAGTTACAACTACAGGATATAGGGATTATAGAGACCACGACAAGATAGTGTACAAACAAGTTGCTGGTAACTTACCTATTAACCAACATATGGCCAATAGAAATATTCAATTGAACAATAATTACTTATCCAACGACGGAGATAATGAAGGGATCCGTATTGATAATTCGGGCAAAGTAGGAATTGGTACAACAACACCTGGAACAAGTTTACACATAGAAAACGGAAATACGTTTGGAGCTGATCCATCCTCTACAAGTAGTCCGAGTTTATATATTTATAATAACAACAATGCTTCAACCGCTGCACATTCATCACTAGCTATTCGTACAAATGGTAATGGTGGTGGTAATCCTTATTTATCTTTTGATGTCAATGGAGTAAGAGGTGTTTCTATGGGAATAGACAATGCAGATGGGGATAAATTTAAAATTCAAAATAACTGGAGTCTAAATAATTTAAATACACCCGTATTAACGATTACTCCTGATAATAGAGTTGGAATTGGAAATAATGCACCAACACAAGCTTTGGATGTAACTGGAAATGTGAACATAACAGGGAAAATTAATGTAACTGATCCTTCTGGAAATGTTGTTACTAAAATAGCTGCTTATGTAAATGCAGGAACATTTGTAAGTCTAGATAATGTTAAAGCAACAGTAACAACAAGCGGTAATCGTGGGTTAAGTATTGCCGCAGTATCAACTACTTTTAACTCTAGTATATCTGGAGTATTTGGAATGAATGGAGGTGGTGGTGGTTATGCTTTCTCTAATTTCTCTATAACTACCACCGGCTCTTCATCTATGTACGGTTGGAATTTTGGAACCGAAGGAGACACTTCAACATATATTTTGAATGATAAAACAAATTTGAGAACGTATCGGATAACTATAATGATAGGCCCGGGTTACTTAAATAATTTTATCTCGATTGAACGTTTGCTATAAAAATAAAAAAAAAATCTATGAAAAAGGCAATATTAATACTATTCACTTATTTTTTTTCGGCTTCTGTTTTTAGTCAAACCGGTATTGGAACGACTACGCCTCATCCTTCTGCAAAGTTAGACGTGAGTGCAACCAATAAGGGTTTTTTACCTCCACGTGTTACCTTAACAAGTGCAACCGATGCTACAACAATTGCATCGCCAGCGGAGGGTTTATTAGTGTATAATTTAGGTTCAGCAGGATTACAAGCAGGGTATTATTATTGGAATGGTGCTAGCTGGGCGACTATTGCAACTGCAACATCTGCTGGGAATGGGGTGACATCGTCTGATTTAGTAAAATTGTATAATAAAGCATATTCAACAGCTTCTGGAGACATTGCACATGCAAATGGATATTCATTTACTGTTCCTGTTTCTGGGAGGTATTTATTTGATTTTTCTTGTACATCATATGCTGGTAGTATGACATTCGCTGTTAGACAGAGTACAACTGTTTTAGCATCTGATGCAGAGACAAGTTTGAACAACTCTGTGCACGTAGAGTATAATGGTAAATTTGAGGTATCGCTGCAGGCAGGAACTACCTACAATGTTTATGTTTCAATTGGAAGTGGATATAGAGACTCAGGCGATTACGACAGAGTTTATTACAAATTAGTCGCTGGTAATTTACCTGTAACTGGACAATCAGTGGATTATATTCAAGCCACTTTATCAGCAAATCAAACCTTATCTACTGCCGGTAATGTAATTTTCAATACCTCATCTGGTGCTGGAATTACATTAACTAATGGAGGCTTTAATTTAATAGAAAACAAAACCTATAAATTAGAAGCAGCCTTGGGCGGTACTTCTGGTGGGTATGCATATTATGGATGGGTTGACAATACTAACACCTTACTTTCAGGTGGAAGTATTGGAGCTGTAATGAAAGCAGGCACTACATATTCTGATGCACCTCAGGATAAAGCTGTAGTTTATTACACTCCAACATCCAATCAAACCGTTTTTCTTAGGGTATTAAATATTAGTGGTGGTATTACTGCCTTCGCTCCGCCCGTAGGAAATAATTATTCAAGTACTTGGGCTACCATTTCACAAGTAGGATCTTCTGCTTTTGTGAATCCATGGGTATTAAGCGGGAATAATGTATATAATATCACAGGAAAAGTTGGTATTGGAAATAATGCACCAACACAAGCTTTGGATGTAACTGGAAATGTGAACATAACAGGAAAAATTAATGTAACTGATGCCACTGGAAATGTGGTCAAAAAAGTAGCTGGATTCGTCAATGCAGGAGATTATATCATATTAGATAATTTAAAAGTGCGTGTGGCTCCCTCAGGAAATCGAAGTTTACAAGTGGCAACAGTATCAGGAACGTATACTGTATTTGGAAGTGATCTTTATTCAGCAAATGGAGCAGGTGGTACTGCCATTTTTGAAAATAGTAAATTGATAATCACAACGAATCCTGCTTACCTAAACGCAGGACTTCATTTTACATGGGGCGGCTATACCGATACTTGGACAATCATGGATACCAATATCTTTATTGCTTGGCGAATTACCTGTATAATTGGTAATACCTATGGTGCATTTGCAAATTTCATTTCCATAGAGCGACTTTTATAAGAAAACTAATTAATAATATTTTTTAGTAACACGAAACCTAAATATAATATAAACAAAAACCCTTAACTATTGATTGTTAAGGGTTTAATTTTGTAGCGAGGACGGGAGTTGAACCCGTGACCTCAGGGTTATGAAAATATCTTAAATATTTTTACGAGCTACAAACCCCTTTAAAATATAGGGTTAAAAAAAACTCTGACTAAAAAAACTATCATTTCCTCACTTGATTTCCTCACTTGGAGAATCAAATCAAATTTCGCAAATAAGTTTACTTCAATTTGTTTGAAAGAAATGAAACGAAAGCATATCATTTCAAGTATTTCTTTAAAGTGTTAAATATTCGATTAATTTGCTACTTTTGTTTTGAAAAAAATCTAAAAAATATGAAAAAACTTATCTTAACAATTTTGGCAGGCTCATTTTTACTTTCTTGCTCAACAGATTCATCTAATGATGATTCTAACAATCCTTCAAGTAATGGTTTGTTAGTAAAGACTATTATAAATGGAGCTGGAACATCAACATTTAACTATAACGGTAATAAGTTAGTAAATGCATTAAGTTCAGATGGGACAACTACAGCTTTTACATATAATGGAGACTTAATAATTAAAGATGAAAATGTAAATGGTTTTGATATTTCTAATTATTCTAATAACTTATTAGTTTCAAACTCCTCTAATTGGAATTCTAATAATACTTCTTCTACTTTTTATAGCACTTATACTTATAACTCAGATGGAAGTATTACTGAAATAAATACTGGCACCTCCACTTACTCGGGCAATACGACTAGTTCAAGTCATAAGTTTGTTCGGTTTTATTCTCAAGGTAATTGCGTTAAGGAAGATAGTTATAGCTCTATAAATGGCGTGATGACACTTACTGGTACAACATTATCTACTTTTGACAACAATAATTCACCTTATAAAAATATTACTGGATTTTATACTTGGCAAAACCCACAAGGTTATAGTGTTAATAATGAAATAAATAGAACACATAAAGATGCTTCTGGTGTAATTACAAGAACAGTTCAAACAACCTATCAGTATAATTCTCAAAATTACCCTATAAGTGGAACTACTACTACTACGAATTATACAATTAATCCGCAAACAGGTTCTTCAACACCAGGAACACCTTCAGTATCAAATGGAACTTTTACATATTACTAATAAAATAATAAAAGCATTTAAACCACAGACCTGTAATCTGTGGTTTTTTTATGACCTAAAGTAATTTGTCTAGAGGTTATAGTGTCAATTCAGTATTACTTTTAATATCTCCAAATATTTCTGTCTTTGGTTCATATTGTTGGTAAAATTGCACAATACCAAACAAGATTTTTTGTAGATCATTTTAATGCTTCCTCACTTGAAAAAATCTCCTTTTTTGTATTGGTAGTAAGGCTTGGCGTGTATAAAGATCTTTAGTTCCTCACTTGAGCAAATTCATACCCTTTAATTCAAACACAATTAAAAAACCCCTTAATACCTGAATATTAAGGGGTTGTAGAGTAGCGAGAGAGAGATTTGAACTCTCGACCTCAGGGTTATGAATCCTGCGCTCTAACCGACTGAGCTACCTCGCCATTTTTGCGGTTATTTGCATTTTGAATGCGGGTGCAAATATAAAACATAAATCAGATGTTGCAAATATAAATCGAATAAAAAAAAATATATTTTAAAATGCTTTTTTATTCGTTATTTAATCTATATATTTCCAAAAAATTACAGTACTCATGGACGCAAAAGTTAGATACGAATTAGAATTTCCTCTAAACTCATCCCCTCAATTATTATTTCAATATATTTCTACACCATCGGGACTTTCTGAATGGTTTGCCGATAACGTGAATTCTCGCGGTGAATTCTTTACATTTATTTGGGATGGATCGGAAGAAAAAGCCCGTCTTTCCTCAAAAAAATCAGATGAGAAAGTTAAATTTCGTTGGATTGACGAAGACAATAAAGACACCGATTTTTATTTTGAATTGCGCATTCTTGAAGACGAAATCACCAAAGATGTTTCTTTGATGGTTACAGATTATGCGATGGAAGAAGATTTAGATGAGGTAAAATTGCTTTGGGAAAGTCAAATTTCAGACCTAAAACATGTTATAGGTTCTGTTTAGATTTTCGTAATTTAGACTTATATTTGTCACGCTTTAGGCGTGACTTTTTTTTTATGATAAACTTCAACGGAACTATTACTTCAACGGACTCTAATTTATTGGTTAATAATCGTGCTTTTCTATATGGCGATGGCGTTTTTGAAACCTTAAAAATAATTGACAATAAGATTCTTTTTCTCGAAGATCATTATTTTAGATTAATGGCTTCAATGCGCGTGGTTCGTATGGAAATCCCTATGAACTTTACTATGGAATATTTTGAAGAACAAGTGCTTTCTTTGGCTAATGCCAATGGTAGCCAGGCTTCTGCAAGAGCCAGAATTACGGTTTATAGAAATGAAGGCGGGTATTATTTGCCAAAGAAGCGTTCGGTTTCGTTTTTGATAAACTGCATCGCATTAGAAAATACAGTCTATTCAAATGAGAAAAAACCGTATGAAGTGGATTTGTATAAAGATTTTTATGTGACCAAGCAGTTGCTTTCTTCTATAAAAACGACCAATAAAATTATCAATATCACAGGAAGTGTTTTTGCGGACGAAAACGGACTTGAAAATTGCCTGATGCTAAATGATGACAAAAATGTAATTGAAGCCTTGAATGGCAATTTATTTATGGTTTTTGAAGGCAAATTGATTACACCACCAATTTCAGAAGGTTGTTTGAACGGAGTAATGCGAAAACAAATTTTAGGATTGGCTTCAAAAATAGAAGGTTTAGAAGTTGTTGAAGAACCTATTTCACCTTTTGAACTTCAAAAAGCTGACGAATTATTTATTACCAATGTTATTTTTGGAGTGCAATCGATAACAAAATACCGCAAAAAGGAATTTGGAAATACCGTTGCCAATGAATTAGTAAAGCGATTGAACGCTCAAATTAGGTTGGGTTAATTCCATAATGGATTCTCGGGAGCATTTGCCCAAAGTAAGTATTCGCCACCAAGTTCTTGGAGTTTTTCTTTCCAAAAATCGGTTGCTTCTTTGCTAATAATCTTATTTTTATATTGATTTTCTACCGCAATCCAAGAATTTGACTCTATTTCGTCTTCTAATTGATTCGGATCCCAACCGGTATATCCAAGGAAAAATCGGATGTTGTCTTTTTTTACTGCGCCACTATTAATGAGGATTTTTGTCGTTTCAAAATTCCCACCCCAGTAAATTCCGTTTGAAATCTCGATACTATTGGTAATAATTTCGGGAATATTATGAATGAAATACAGATTTTCTTGTTCAACAGGACCGCCATTGTAAATAGTAAAATCGGCATTGATGTCGGGAATTAAATCATGAAGCGTATATTTTAATGGTTTGTTAAGGATAAAACCAACGGTGCCGTCTTCATTATAATCGGCCAATAAAAGTATGGATCTGTTGAAGGACAAATCACAAATTACGGAGGGTTCTGCTATTAGCAATTTTCCCTTTTTAATTTTTTCTGAAATCATCGTATTCTATTTTAGTTTAAATAAATTTAAAATCAAATGTCAGTTTTTCCAAAAATAATCGATTATCGTAAAAAAAAAGCCACGCAATTGCGTGGCTTTAATTTATATTGGTAAATTATTAGTTTACAGCTGATTCTAAATCTGCTCCAGCTTTAAATTTAACAACTTTTTTAGCAGCAATTTTGATAGTTGCTCCAGTTTGTGGATTTCTTCCGTCTCTTGCAGCTCTTGCAGTAACAGACCAAGATCCGAAACCTACTAAAGATACTCTTCCACCTTTTTTCAAAGTTCCGCTTACATTTCCTAAAAATGATTCTAAAGCTGATTTTGCAGCTGCTTTAGTAATTCCTGCGTCAGCAGCGATTGCGTCAATTAATTCTGATTTGTTCATAATAATAGTTATTAAAAGTTGATTAAAATTTCATTACAGTAACAAAATTAGTAGGAATTCATTACCACGCAAGACTTTTTTAAAATATTTACTCGTTTTGTTGATAACTTCTTATATTTGTTCATAAACCTACTGTTTTTAAGCGATATTCTAATTAAATCAGTGTTTTAGCACCTTAACAAACCAATGCGTTTTCAGAAAATGACATTCCATTTAAAAGTTCTGAAGCGGTCATTTTTTTCTTTCCAGGGAATTGCAAACTCAATATTTGAATAAACCCATTGGCAACAGCTATTTTCAATTCCTTCTTTGTTGCAATTATCTTTCCAATAGGTTCTGCGTGTTCCTCATCAATTATTTTCGATTCATATATTTTCACATTCCATTCTTGGTCGTTATCTTTAAAATAGCACCAAGCAACAGGATAAGGCGATAATCCACGGATGAGGTTGTGAATTTCTCTTCCCGATTGCAGCCAATCAATCTTGCAATTGTCCTTGTCTAATTTATATGCTGTTTTTATTTCGTCATTATTTTCCTGAATTTTTGGATTCACATTTCCAGATTCAATCAATTGTAATGTCTTTAAAACAGTTTCACTTCCCAAAACCATTAATCGATCGTGCAATTGTCCTACATTTTCTTCTTCGTCAATAGCAATTTCCGAACTCAAAATCATCGCACCCGTATCAATTTTGTCGTCTATATAAAAGGTAGTCACTCCAGTTTTAGTTTCTCCATTGATAATTGCCCAATTAATAGGTGCTGCGCCACGATAATTCGGAAGCAGAGAGGCGTGCAAATTAAACGTACCGTATTTAGGCATTTCCCAAACTACTTTTGGCAACATTCTAAAAGCTACAATAATTTGTAAATTGGCATTCAAAGCCTTTAATTCCGATAAAAAGACTTCGTCTTTTAAATTGGTAGGTTGCAAAAGCGTCAAATTATTTTCTAATGCATATTCCTTAACGGCTGAATATTTTATTTTTTGACCACGACCCGCAGGTTTGTCAGCCGCTGTAATAACGCCAACAATTTCGTAGTTGTTCTTTAATATAGTATCCAAAATGCCAACAGCAAATTCTGGTGTTCCCATAAAAACGATGCGTAATTTTTCCATTATGATTTCAAAGTGTATTTATTGTTGGGTTTTATAAGAATGCGATTACTTTCTAATAAGTTTTGCAGTGCAAAGATAATTGCATCTGTC
>CANINJ010000009.1 GCA_947468985.1 Bacteroidota bacterium | reverse complement strand
TTTCTGCTTCATAATCTAAATCATTGGCTTCAAAAAAAGACTGTAAATTGTAATTTGAAATTTGGAAATGTGCTTCAATAATACACTTTTCGTCTTTGTTTTTAAGGGAAGTTAAATCGGCTCTTTTTCCTAAAACCAATCCTAACGCACCTAATAGTATTGATTTTCCTGCTCCAGTTTCACCTGTAATAATTGAAAAACCATTGGAAAAATCAATTCCTAATTTATCAATTAAAGCAAAATTATTAATAGAAAGTGACGTTAGCATTTATAGTTATTAAGTGAAATAATTGATTTAAATTGTATGTTTCTAATACTTAATCCCAGCCCATTTACTTGAATTTAAAGGTGAAATAGTATTTAAACTACCTATTAAATCTCGAATATCCATTGAAGGACCCGCAGAAAAAATAGAAACAATTTCATCTGATTTTGCATCAAAAAATACACGTGTTAAAAAAGCATTTGGTCGAGTATAATTAATCTTTCCAATAGTATTTATGGCTTCTTTAATTTTAAGTTTAGCAGCATTCAAATCTCTATGCATCAAATCCAAACCTTCAAAATGATACTCATACATTCCATCCCGAAAAGGACTAAAGGTATTTGAAAGCATATCGTTTATCAAAAAATAACGATTTTGATTTCCGTCGGTTTGAGCCCAACCTTTGTAACCGCCTGAAATAGCAATATTGGCAACATCTTGTGCAGTTTCTAAATATTTACTTCCACCCTGTTTTGAAAAAGTATCGCCATCCATCCCGATAATTACATAACTGTAAAATGCAATAACGGAAATTAAGTTAGAATCAAAATTGGTAGGATTAAAGGTCAAATTTTCAAATTCTGTATATCTAAACGAGAAATCTTTATCGTTAAAATTCAAAACAGGTGATGAATAGGTCGAATTATAAATTGGTCTTGAAGATTGTACTTGAATTGTCGCTGTAAATTGATTGGAATCATACGCGGTAACGGTTATAAACATTGAACAATTTATCTTTTCATCTTGCTTATAAGTAACTCCTGTCCAATCTGTTTTATTCACAAATTCAGTCAACGATTTTTCTAATGTCTTAAATATTTGCTTGTTTGTGCTTGCCGCTTGATTAGCATTGACATTAACGGTGCAATTCAATTGTTGGGCTTGCACAATTCCAAAAGCTAAAATTAAAAGTAAATTAAATATATTACGCATCATAACGGGCTATTATTTTATTTAAAATATCATCTGCAACGGCTTCTTTAGATTTTAATTCCATTGGTTCCACCTTAAAATGTTTATCTATAAAAGTAACTTTATTTGTTAAACTTCCAAATCCTGCACCTTTATCTTGCAAAGAATTTAGAACTATCAAATCTAAGTTTTTTTTCTGAACTTTCAACTTCGCATTCTCAATTTCATTTTCTGTTTCCAATGCAAATCCAATTAAAAACTGATTTTTTTTAATTGAACCTAAAGAGGCCAATATATCTTTCGTTTTTTCTAATTCAATAGATAACGTGTCTTCTGATTTTTTTATTTTATTAACCGCACTATTTTTAGGTTTGTAGTCTGCAACGGCGGCAGCACAAATAAAAACATCTGAAGTCGCAAAATATTTATGACATTGCTCATACATTTCTTGAGCAGAAACAACTCGAATCAATTGCACTAAATTATTTTCAATTGAAAAATGGGAAGGTCCTGAAATTAATATTACAGATGCACCAAAATTAGCTGCGCTTTGAGCTAAATCGAAACCCATTTTCCCAGAAGAATGATTGCCAATAAATCGAACTGGGTCTATAGCTTCATAGGTTGGTCCTGCAGTTATAATTATTTTTTTACCTAATAAAGGTAATTTTTTTTCTAAATCTTTTTCTAAAAATGCAACAATATTTTCAGGTTCAGCCATTCTACCTTCGCCCGAAAGACCACTTGCTAATTCGCCACTTTCGGCAGGAATTATAGTGTTTCCATACGATTTCAATTTAGAAAAACTCGCTAATGTTGATGGATGTTTGTACATATCCAAATCCATTGCAGGTGCAAAATAAATAGGACAATTTGCAGATAAATAAGTTGCAATTAGAATGTTATCACAAATTCCATTTGCCATTTTCGACAATGTATTTGCTGTAGTAGGTGCAATTACAATCAAATCTGCCCAAAGCGCAATTTTAACGTGATTGTTCCATTCTAAATTTTGATTGGTAGTTTCAACTTGTGAAATTAAATCATCTTCATCTTTATAAAAACTCGAAAAAACGGGTCTTTTGGAAAGTGTTGACAAAGTTAGAGGCGTTATAAAATCCTTAGAAGCAGGTGTCATTATCACTTGGACATGCGCACCTGCTTTTATGAATAGCCTAACTAATGAAGCAGTTTTATAAGCAGCAATTCCACCAGAAATTCCCAGTACTATTTTTTTACCGCTTAAAACTGACATTATAGTTTATTTAGTTGAATCTCTGTAGTAGATTTTATCATCTAACCACTCTTGAACTGCAAGAGCGTGAGGTTTAGGTAGTTTTTCGTAAAATTTAGAAACTTCAATTTGTTCTTTATTTTCAAAAACTTCTTCTAAACTGTCATTGTAAGTTGCAAATTCTTCCAACTTTTCTGTCAATTCCTTTTTGATTTCAGAATTAATTTGGTTTGCTCTTTTGGCCATAATAGTAATAGCTTCATACACGTTACCTGTTGGTTCTTCAATAATACTTTTATTATAAGTAATTGTATTTACCGGAGCATTCGTCTTTTTTAAATCCATGACTTTCTATTTATTTTGAAAATTGTTTTAAATCTGTGTCTATTCTCGCCAACATTTCGTCAGCTTTTTGTTTGTAATCTGTATTTGAATTAAATTTTAACAAGTTTGAATATGCTGTTTTGGCAACATTCAAACGGTCTTGCATTTTTGTTGTTATACTGTTTATTGCTAATTGATACGCAGAATCAAACTTATAAAACAATGCTTTTTCTTTAAATGGCGTTCCAGGATAATCAATTATAAAATTATCAAGTGCAATTATTGCCGACTTATAATCTGATATTTTGTTGTATCCGTAAGCATTTTCGTATGCTTTTTTCTCTAATTTCTCTCTTAATTCTTTAACTACAACATTGGCTTCAGCCAAATAAGATGAATTAGGATAGGTATCTATAAAACCTTGTAATTTCTCAATTGCTTTGTCAGTATCTGTTTGATCTAAACTATAAACTGGCGATAACATTGAATAACTTTTTGCACCTAAATAAGAAGCTTCTTCAATTTTATCACTTTTTGGATACCCTGCCGCAAAACTTTCAAATTGGTATCCAGACAAATAATATTGTTTTGTTTTATAATATGACTGTGAAAACATATAAAACATTTTCTCAGCTTGAGGTTTTCCTCTATATGTTGGGGCTATTTGTTCAAAAAGACGAATTGCTTTTGTGTATTTCCCTTTTTCATATTGTTTTGTTGCAGCTTCAAATTTCACTGCAAGATCTTCCGATTTTAAAGCTTTTTGATATTCACTACAAGATGAAAAACCAACAACAATTAGAACTATAATTATAAATTTCTTCATTTTTTTTATTGAATTTTTGCAGATTTAATGGCGTTTTAACCCTTTAAAAATCAACTGCAAATTTAGTTATTAATTTAGTGACTACAAAATATTTTTTTCTAATAATATAACAGTCCTTTTATTGCTTATTTATTTTCAATTTTATTTACAAATAAAGCTATTCTTGAAGCCAAATCAGCATCAACATTTACCAATGGCAAACGTACTGAATTTTCTGACAAACCCAATGATTTCAATACCTCTTTAATTCCCCCAGGATTACCTTGCTCAAAAATCATATCAATACTATTTGATAAAAGATAGTGAAGTTTATAGGCGTCATCGACTTTTCTTTCTAGCCCTAAACGTATTAATTCAGCAAATTGTTTTGGAAATCCTTGACCAATTACAGAAATCACACCGCTTCCACCAGCCAAAACCATTGGTAAAGCAATCATATCATCACCGGAAATAACCAAAAAATCCTTCGGTTTATTCTGAATTAATTGCATCGCCTGAACCAAATCTCCAGCGGCTTCTTTTATTGCAACAATATTTTTAAAATCATTTGCCAAACGAATAACTGTTGATGGCAAAACATTGCTTCCTGTTCTTCCAGGTACATTATAGAGAATTACAGGAATCGGCGAAATTGCTGCAATTGCCTTGAAATGTTGGTAAATTCCTTCCTGAGTTGGTTTGTTATAATAAGGAGAAACTGAAAGTATTGCAACGAAATTTGAAAAATCTCTACTTTTCAATTCCTCAATTACTTTTTGAGTATTATTACCCCCAACTCCCAAAACAAGTGGCAATCTGCCTCTATTAGCAGCAACAACCGTTTGAATTACCAACTCTTTTTCTTCTTGGTTTAAGGTCGCATTTTCAGCAGTTGTTCCAAGAATAACAAGATAATTAATCCCGTTTTCAACTTGATAATTTACGATTTTAGTCAAGGATTCCACATCAACTGAGAAATCTCTTTTGAATGGTGTAACCAAAGCAACTCCAGTACCTATTAATGATTGCATATTATATTTTGTTTAATATTTTTAAATATTTAAATAATTCGTCAATGAAAACAGTATAATTTTCAGTATTAATATTAATTATAAAATGATTTAAACGTTTGTCAATTGCAGAAAAACCCACTTTAAAACTCGCTTTTGATTCATTTGAAAGCAGCAACAATGGGATTTTCTCAACATCATAATAATTTATTAGTAAATCAAAATTTTCATTTATAAAATTCACTACTTCTGATTTGCGAAATGTCGCTGTCCAACTCAAATCTTTATTACAAAAAGTTGGATAATCAAAAAATTCATTTTTTTTTATTTTATCCTTGAAAACCAAAACTTTAATGTCATTTGTCTCAATTCCTTGTTTAATCAATTCTTGAACTAAAGCTTCCCTTTTGTAGAAATAACTTTCATCAAAAACAATCCCAACACTCTTAATTTTTGAAGCTGTTGAAACTAGTTTAACATTTGATAACGATTTGTTAACTATCTTTTTAGTTAAAAAATTCTTGATGTAAATTAAAAACATAGTACTTTTACTTGAATTACAAATTTAATTAAATAAGTCACATTTTCGATGGTAAATCTAAAAAAGTATAATGTTTTTTCGAGGGATTTTGTTTTATTCTTAACATTTCTCTTGTCAGTTTCTTGCGGAACCCCAAAAAATTACATCACAAAAATTGAAGGAAAAGAAATTGTTGTCACAAACGACCACAAGGAAGTTGCTGAAATTGAGAACTTTATAAAACCTTACAAAGACTACATCGACACCGAACTGAATATTGTTCTCGCCTATTCGCCACAAACTTTAGACAAAACTGGTGTATGGCAAACACCAATTGGAAATTTATTGGCAGATATCACGTTACAACGAGGAAATATCGTTTTTAATTCCCGTAAAAAAAAAGACTTAGATATTTGTTTGCTGAACAATGGCAGTATCCGATCCATTCTTCCAAAAGGAAATGTAACTCTAAAAACAGCTTTCGAAATTATGCCTTTTGAAAATTCTGCAATAGTAGTCACTCTAAAAAGTGAACAAATTTTAGAAATGGTCAATTATATAATTTCCGAGAAAAAACCCCACCCAATTTCAGGGATTCAATTCACAATCGACAAAAATAATCAGCCAAAGAACATATTAATTCAGGGTAAACCGCTTGAAAATAATACACTTTACAACGTCGTAACTTCCGATTACCTTGCCAACGGCGGCGACAAAATGGATTTCTTCAAAAAAGGAACCGCCATCTCCGATTTAGACTATAAATTACGCAATATAATCATCGATTATTTCAAGGAAATTGACACAATTCCACTAATAAATGACAAACGAATTCTAATAGAATAAAATATTTTTTGGAGCGAAAAGGCAGTAATTATCAGTAATTGCAATTCCCGCCTTCCTTCCAATCTGCGCTAAAAAGCGCAGGATTTTCCCTCCAGCCAGGGCTAAATAATAAATCATAAACCTTTTGGAATATACTTAATAAAAACAAAAATGAAAAGAAGAGAATTTATACAAAAAACAGCAGCAAGCACCGCATTAATGGGATTAGGATTGTCGTTAAGTAGTTTTAAATCAACCGATAAAACGGATATAAAACACTTAACAATTCTTCACACCAACGATGTTCACTCTTATATAGATCCTTTTCCAGCAGACCATCCACGAAATCCAAATATGGGCGGCGTTGCCAGAAGAGCTGCTCTTATTGAAAGCATTCGTCAAGAAAATCCAAACCTTTTATTGCTAGATGCAGGCGATATATTTCAAGGAACACCCTATTTTAATTATTATGGTGGCGAATTAGAATTGAAATTAATGAGTATGATGAAATACGACTTAGGAACAATGGGAAATCACGATTTCGACAACGGAATTGACGGTTTTTATTCTCAAATGCACAATGCCAATTTTGATTTTGTAACCTCAAACTACAATTTTGAAAACACCGTACTTAATGGGAAAACAAAACAGTTCAAAATATTCAATAAAAACGGAATAAAGGTAGGGATTTTCGGAATCGGAATTGAATTAACAGGATTAGTAGATAAAAAAAACTATAAAGAAACGGTGTATATTGATCCTGTTGAAACAGCTCAAGAAATGACAAGAATTCTAAAACAAGAGCAAAAGTGCGATCTTATAATTTGCCTTTCACACCTTGGTTACAAATACAAAGACGAACCAGAAAAAATTTCTGACGTGAAATTAGCAACACTAACCAAAGACATTGACCTTATTATTGGCGGACATACACATACTTTTTTAGACAAACCAACAATTCTAAAAAATAGCGAAGGAAAAGAAGTAATTGTAAATCAGGCGGGTTGTTACGGAATATATTTAGGTCGAATCGACTTTTATTTTGACAACGATAAATCAAAATCTCATATTGGAAAAAGTATTATTGTTTAATTAATCTGTTTAATTATATTTAAAAGAAACAATAACAACTTTTTATTTATTTATAAATACGAGTTTTTTTTACATTTATAATTATGTTAATTAAATTACCGGCAATAATAAATATTAAAATACCTTTAATTAAAATTACTATTCATAAATTAGCGATACCGAAAATTCATTGTAAAAAAATAACATTTGAATAATGAGTATAAAAAATGCTAATAAATTCAACCGCTTTTGGAAACTGCTTGGGCCTGGTTTAATAACTGGTTCAAGTGATGATGATCCTTCAGGAATTGCGACCTACTCACAAGCTGGAGCTGCTTATGGACTTTCTACTCTTTGGACCTCTATTGTCGCTTTTCCTCTAATGGCGGCAATTCAACAAATGTGTGCCCGAATTGGATTGGTTACTGAGCAGGGTTTGACAGGTGCTTTGAAAAAAAATTATCCTAAATGGGTTTTATATTTAATGCTACTTTTCAGTTTTCCAAGTATCGTTATGAATATTGGTGCCGATATTGCTGGTATGGGAGCTGTTGGAAATATGCTTTTTCCAAAAATTGAAGCTACTTATTTCAGTGTGGTTTTTACAATGCTGCTTCTAATTTTGATTATATATTTACCCTACCATAAAATCGCTTCAATCCTAAAATACCTTTGTATTGTATTAATGGTCTATCTAATTGTTCCTTTTTTATACCATCAAGATTGGGTTGAAGTCGCTAAATCTACATTTATACCAACAATAAAATTTGATAAAGCATTTGTGGCAATCATTGTTGGAATTTTTGGAACTACCATTTCACCGTACCTGTTTTTTTGGCAAGCCTCGATGGAAGTCGAAGAAATGAAACAAAAAAAGAAACACTTAATCGTGAATAAAAAAATAATCGGTGATATGAAAGAAGATATCGATTTTGGAATGACCTTTTCTGGATTGGTAATGTTTTTTATAATTCTGACCACGGGGACTGTATTATTTAAAGGTGGAATTCACCAAATTGATACGGTTGAACAAGCGGCAATGGCATTAAAACCATTAGCTGGAGACGCTGCCTATTTACTTTTTGCTATTGGAATTATTGGAACCGGACTTATTGCAATTCCTGTTTTAAGTGGTTCTTTATCCTATATTATAACTGAAACATTTGGATGGGAACAAGGTTTAGACAAGAAATTTCACGAAGCCAAAGCCTTTTATATGATTATTGCAGTTTCCTTGCTTTTGGGATTATCACTCAATTATATTGGTATTTCACCGGTACAAGCTTTGATTTATACCGCCATACTTTACGGACTTACAGCGCCTGTTTTGATTGCGATTATTCTTCATATTTCAAATAATAAAAAAGTTATGGGGAAATTTACAAATAGCAAAACAACAAATATTCTCGGATTTGGAGCCTTGCTAATTATGACTTTTGCGGCAGTTGTATTGGTTTATATGCAGTTTTCTGGTGAAAATTAATCTGTGTTATTCATCTAATAAACTGGCGTCTATAAAATTATAAATTCCGTCAAGGGATAAATTTGCCATCGCATTACTGTATTCACTAGCTCCGCCTCTATCAGAATCATTAATATAATTATCAATATGTTGAGTCCAAAATTGCAATGCCAATTCAAAAACCTCTTTGTTTTCGTGGCTAAAGGGACATTCTGTAACCTCTTGAATAATTTTGTTCCCCAATGTTTTTAAGTCCGAAGAACTATTAGTGGTTTTGAAACCATTAACCAAATTATTCACAACTACTTTTTTTTCTGATTTTGTCATAACCCACTAATTTAGATTGTTATAAAGCAAGCGCTTTGCAAACTTTTCAATTACCAAATTGTAGATAAGAGTATAATATGTTGTAGATGGGTTTAACAAATTTAATAAAATATAACTAACTAAAAAACAATATTTTATAAAAATTTCACTTGTATTATTAAATAAATATTCGTACATTTATTGAACCTATTTACCACCACTTTTACCTTTTATAAAAACTAATACTATTTAGTTTACCCTACATTTATTAGGTTTTTTATTTGAAATAATAGAAACCAACATTTTGCCTTTTGTCTTGGAAGATTTGAAATTCTAACCGTTTAATAATTGAAAAATGACAAAGTTAAATCACATTCTTTTTTTTAATGAAATTAGCCTCGCTTCTATCAATGAAGTTGGAGGGAAAAACGCCTCACTTGGGGAAATGTACAACCAGCTAAAACCAATGGGAATAGCTATTCCAAATGGTTTCGCTCTTACGGCAAATGCCTATCGGTTGTTTAGAACAGCCAATCATTTGGAAAAGAAGCTAACTGATTTACTAGAGAAATTAGATAAAGACGAGTATTCAAACCTTACGGATATTGGAAAAAAAGCCAGATCGTTGATACTTTCTGCGACAATCCCTCAAGAAATTTGTGATGAAATTAATTTGGCCTATAAAGCTTTATCAAAACAATGTGACATTAATAATGTGGATGTTGCCGTTCGTAGCAGCGCCACTTCAGAAGATTTACCAACAGCTAGTTTTGCTGGACAAATGCAATCGTATCTGAATATAAGCGGCGAAAAACAAGTTATTGATGCCGTTCACAATTGCTTTGTTTCCTTATTTACAGATCGAGCAATAAAATATCGAAATGATATGGGATTCTCTGATTTAGACATAGCAATTTCTGTAGGAGTTCAACAAATGGTTCGTAGCGACAAATCGGCTTCTGGTGTAGTATTTACAATTGATCCTGACACTGGTTTTATAAACACAATTATCATTAATGGAATTTGGGGTCTTGGAGAAAATATCGTACAAGGAATTGTAACCCCTGACGAATGGGTTGTTTTCAAACCAACATTACACAATGGAAATTGGAGTCCCATATTAAAAAAAACGTGTGGCAGCAAAGAATTCACCATGCGGTATTCCGATAAAAAAGAACGAAATTCCATAGAAACTACCATTAAAAATAGTGTGACTTCATTGGAAAAACAAAATCAATATTGTTTAACAGATAATGAAGTCATCCAAATTGCGCAATGGTGCTACGCTATTGAAAAACATTATCGAAAACCAATGGATATTGAATGGGCAAAAGACGGTTTGAACGACCAAATTTATATTGTTCAAGCGCGACCTGAAACGATTCACGGATTAAAAAACAGAAACATCCAAACAAACTATAAACTATTAGAGAAAAGTAAAGTTTTAGCCAAAGGAATTGCCCTAGGCGATAAAATTTCAAAAGGAAAAGCTAGGTTTTTAGAAAGTCCTGCAGAAGGGCATAAACTTCAAAAAGGAGAAATATTAATTGCCGATTTCACAAATCCTGATTGGGATCCCATCTTAAAAAAAGCAGCAGGAATTGTCACAAATAAAGGCGGAAGAACAAGCCACGCAGCAATTATTGCTCGAGAATTAGGAACTGTAGCAATTGTAGGCTGCGGAAATGCTTC
Source organism: Bacteroidota bacterium (assembly GCA_947468985.1). Lineage (GTDB taxonomy): Bacteria > Bacteroidota > Bacteroidia > Flavobacteriales > Flavobacteriaceae > Flavobacterium. The sequence continues at coordinate 6,194 of CANINJ010000009.1, read as the reverse complement.
GGAATGTATTGCAGATGGGCAAGAAATAACCGTTTGCTGTTCCGAAGGCAAAGAAGGAATTGTATATGATGGAAAATTAAAATGGGAAATAAACGAAGAGGATTTTACCAATTTAATTCTTCCTGAAACAGAACCAATGTTTATTCTTGCAGACCCAGAACGGGCATTCGAATTAAGCCAATATCCAAATAAAGGTGTGGGTTTAATGCGAATTGAATTTGCCATTTCAAACTCCATAAAAGTGCATCCATTGGCAGTTTGCGAACCAGAAAAAATCACTAATAAAGAAACCATAAAAACAATAAAAGAACTCACAAAAGGATATGAAGACGGCAAAAAATATTTTGTCGATAAACTGTCAGAAGCTGTTTCTATTGTTGCCGCCGCATTTTATCCAAAAGATGTCATCGTTCGAATGAGTGATTTCAAAAGTAATGAATACGCAAGTCTCATTGGTGGTGCCGAATTTGAACCCAATGAAGAAAATCCAATGCTCGGTTTCCGTGGTGCTTCAAGATATTACAGCGATTTTTATCGGAAAGGATTTGCTTTAGAATGTTTGGCAATGAAAAAAGTCCGCAACAAAATGGGATTACTCAACGTGAAATTAATGATTCCGTTTTGTAGAACGTTGGAAGAAGGCGAAAAAGTAATTGCGGAAATGGAAAAAAACGGACTTGTTCGTGGAGAAAATGGCTTAGAAATTTACATGATGGTAGAAATTCCAAGTAATGTGATTTTAGCCAATGAATTTGCTAAAATATTTGATGGTTTTTCAATTGGTTCCAATGATTTAACGCAACTCACCTTAGGAATTGATAGGGATTCTCATTTAGTAAGTTCTTTATTCGATGAAGAAAACGCTGCTGTAAAACATTTAATCAGTCAAACCATCCACGCTGCGAGACGCAACAATATCAAAGTCGGATTGTGTGGTCAAGCGCCAAGCGACATTCCAGAATTCGCTCAATTTCTTGTTGACGAAGGAATTGATAGCATTTCTTTCAACCCAGACGCAATAATTAAAGGCATTGAAAACATATTAGAAGCCGAACAAATATTAAAATAACTTATCAAAAATGGAAACACCGTTCAAAAATAAAGTGGCTTTAGTCACAGGCGCCTCTTTCGGAATTGGAAGAGCAACAGCGATATTATTTGCTCATAAAGGAGCGAAAGTCGTACTTGTAGATTGGCATGAAAATAGCGAAACATTAGATTTTATAACCGCTTTTGGTGGCGAAGCACTATTCATAAAATGTGATGTTTCCCAACTTTCCGAAGTACAAAAAATGATTCAAAAAATAATTTCTGTTTACGGCAGATTGGATTTTGCTTTCAACAATGCAGGTATCGAAGGTACTTCCGGAACTATTACAGAATGCACCGAAGAAAATTGGGACAAAACAATTGGCATCAATCTCAAAGGAATTTGGGGATGCATGAAATATGAAATACCCGAAATGCTAAAACACGGCAATGGTGCCATTATAAATTGCGCTTCCATTGCAGGTTTAGTTGGATTTCCTGGACTTCCTGCTTATGTTGCTTCAAAACACGGAGTAATTGGACTCACAAAAACTGCCGCTTTAGAAAATGCAAAACTTGGAATTCGGGTAAATGCCGTTTGTCCTGGTGCCATAAAAACTCCCATGATTGATCGTTTAACGGGCAATAAAAAAAAAGTCGAAGCCCAATTTGCCGCTCAAGAACCCATCGGTCGGTTAGGAAATCCCAATGAAGTTGCCAATGCCGTAATTTGGTTGTGTTCCGATGCCGCTTCTTTTGTAACAGGCCATGCAATGCCCGTTGATGGTGGCTGGACAGCACAATAATAGCATCGTAAATTTGAATAACTTCTCCGTTTTGTAATAACAATTCGGAGTTTTTTTTGGGCGCGCCCTCGTTTAAAAAGTCATTGCGAAGAATAAAGCAATCAGTAAACTCGGTCAGGCTGTTCGCTGCAATCTTTGCTCCACTTCGTTCCACAAAGGATTTCCGCTACCATTCTTCGCGCAAATCAAACTTCAAACAAAATTATTACATAAAAAGATATTATTATTAATAGTTAGAAAACATATTGAAATTAATAAATTAAAACAATAACTTTGTGAAACAAAATTAGGTTTCATTATAATTAAAATACCTATTCTTTTCTATTACGACAAAAAAATCAACTTCAATAAATGGACTTACAAGACCAATTAAAAAACCTTTTTCCAAATCATGAAGCTTCTCCCGAAGAAGAAAAAGTTATAGAAGACAAAGAACTTTGGATTCAACATGAACCCATGATTTGTAAATTTGAAAAACGTAAAGGAAAACCCACAACCATTATTGAAGGATATACTGGAACAGATGAAGATTTTAAAATTTTAGCCAAAGAATTAAAAACCAAATTAAGCGTTGGCGGAAGTTTCAAAGACGATTCAATCATTATTCAAGGAGATTATCGTGATAAAATCATGACAATCCTAAAAGATAAAGGATTCAAAGTTAAACGCGTTGGAGGTTAGAAAAAGTTTACATTTGGTCAGCTTTAAACCTTAAACATCAAAAAAAAAATATGATACAAGCATCAGAATTAATTCTAAATCCAGACGGAAGCGTCTATCATTTAAACTTAAAACCAGAACATATTGCCCACGATATTATCTTCGTTGGCGATCAAAATAGAGTTGAAAAAATCACTCAGTTTTTTGATAATATTGAATTTTCAACTCAAAAAAGAGAATTTAAAACACAAACAGGAACTTTAAAAGGCAAACGAATTACTGTGATGTCAACAGGAATAGGTCCTGATAATATTGATATTGTAATGAACGAATTGGATGCTTTGGTAAATATTAATTTAGAAACCAGACAACCAAAAACAGAATTAACTTCTCTAAACATCATTAGAATTGGAACTTCCGGTTCTTTGCAAGCGGACATTCCTGTGGATAGTTTTGTAATGGCAAAATTCGGTTTAGGATTAGACAACATGCTCCGCTCCTATTTAATCGATGAAATTTCAAATTCAGAAATGGAAGATGCTTTCATAAAACACACCAATTGGGATTTACGAAAAGGAAAACCATATATAATTTCTTGCTCTGAAAAGTTAGAGCAACTTATCGAAAGTGATAAAATACACAAAGGAATTACAGCAACTGCTGGAGGTTTTTATGGTCCTCAAGGTCGAGTTTTACGTTTGGATATTCAGGATGAAAATTTAAATTCTAAAATGGATAATTTCAAATTTGAAACTGATAGAATAACCAATTTAGAAATGGAAACCGCTGCAATATATGGACTTTCAAAACTAATGGGTCACCATGCATTGTCATTAAATGCAATTATTGCAAACCGCGCAACGGGAACATTTAGCGAAGACCCATACAAAGCAGTCGATGAATTGATTGCATATACTTTGAATAAATTGACGGAGTAAATTTCAAAAATGACAACAATAAAAATCGCTGGCGTTCCAGAACATTTTAATTTGCCTTGGCATTTATCCATCGAAAATGGTGAATTTCAAGCTAATGAAATAGACTTACAATGGACTGATGTTCCTGAAGGAACTGGTAAATTGTGTCAAATGCTGCGAAATGGCGATACGGATATTGCCGTTATTTTAACTGAAGGAATAATAAAAGATATTGTTGCAGGAAATCAAAGCAAGATAGTACAAATATATGTTGAATCTCCATTGATTTGGGGAATTCACGTGGCTGCAAATTCAAAATTTAAAACACTTTCTGATTTAGAAAATACAAAAGTTGCTATTTCCAGATTGGGCTCGGGATCGCAATTGATGGCGTATGTAAATGCAAATAATCAAGGTTGGAAAACTGAAAATCTTCAATTTGAAATCATAAATACCATTGATGGGGCTGTTGAAGCACTCACCAAAGGAACCGCAGATTATTTTATGTGGGAACGATTTATGACAAAACCATTGGTTGATAAAGGAATTTTTAGGAAAATTGGTGATTGTCCAACTCCTTGGCCTTGCTTTGTAATTGCAGTTCGTAATGAAATCCTTAAAAAACAACCAAAAATTGTATCCAAAATATTGGAAATCATAAATGCTAAAACTTCAAATTTTAAAGAAATTTCTAATATTGACGGTATTTTAGAAAATAAATACCATCAAAAAGTAGAAGATATTCAGGAATGGTTATCCTTGACAAAATGGTCACAAAAGCAACTTTCAGAAGTAGAATTTAATTCAATTCAAGACCAATTATTAGCATTAAAAATAATAGAAAAAAAAGAACGTTATCCTAAAATTATAGCAATATAAAATTGAAAATTATTTTGTTTAATTTATTTAAACCACTTCCCCATTCCATTCCATCATTCCGCCAAGTAAATTATACGTTTTTTCAAAACCCAATTGATTCATAATCGAACAGGCCTGTCCACTTCTTCCGCCTGACTTACAATAAACATAAAAGTTTTTAGTCTTCTCTAATTCTTCGATTAAATAAATAAATCCTTGTCCTTTATATATATCAATATTTATTGCCCCTGGAATCATTCCTTCATTACATTCGTCTTCCGTTCTAACATCTAAAACAACTGCATTTTCGTCGTTTTTTAATTGGTCAACCCAAACTTCTTGTGCTAAATTCATAACTATTTATAGTTTTTACAAAATTACATAATATCGTCTTAATTGAAAAATATAAATAGAAGTTTTAGAATTAACAAAAAAATAACAATTCTATTATTTCAATAATCAAATATTAGATTTAAATTTGTACATACAAATATTGTTAATACAATTATGAAAATTGAAGAAGCTTTAAAATCAAATGCAATAATGGAACCTTCTCAAAAAGTGGTGCTCAATATCATTTATACTCAAAATGATATTCACGAGCGTTTTGCAGAAATCTTAAAGCCTTATGATTTATCAAGCGAACAATATAATGTTTTACGAATATTACGAGGTCAAAAAGGGAATCCTGCGAATATGTGTGTTATTCAAGAACGAATGCTCGCTAAAACAAGTAACACAACACGTTTGGTAGATAAATTACTTTTAAAAGAATTGGTAACTCGAACAGTTTGCAAAGAAAATAGAAGAAAAATTGAAGTTTTGATTACCGCAAAAGGATTATCTATCTTAACAGAATTAGATCCAAAAGTAATCAATTACGAAAAAAAAATAGTTCAAAATTTATCAAATCCAGAATTGGAACAATTGAACTTCCTTTTAGAAAAAATTAGAAATCAATAATTAATAAATAACAAATGAGTACATTCTTAGAAAATCAAAACTGGCGTTATGCCACAAAAAAATTCGATGCCACAAAAAAAATCTCAACGGAAGATTTAAATTTCCTAAAAGAAGCTATTCGTTTAAGCACTTCTTCTTTTGGATTGCAACTTTACAAAGTAATTATCGTTGAAAATCCAGAATTAAGAGCGGAATTACTTCCAGCAGCTTACGGACAAACTCAAATTACAGATGCTTCTCACCTAATTGTTTTTGCAAATCAAACCGTAGTAAACGATTCTGACATAGATGCGTACATAAAAAACATAAGCGAAACAAGAGGTATTCCAGCAGAAGCTTTATCAGGTTTTGGGGATTATATGAAAGGTGCTGTAAACCCAATTCCTGCAGATATCAAAGCAATTTGGACAGCAAAACAAACTTATTTAGCGCTAGGAAATTTGCTTAATGCAGCCGCTGAATTAAAAATTGACGCTACACCAATGGAAGGTTTTGATGCGAAAAAATTCAACGAAATCTTAGGCTTAGGCGCAATAAATCTGAACGCAGCCGTTATTGCAACTATCGGATACCGTCACGAAGATGATGCTACTCAGCATAACAAAAAAGTTCGAAAATCAAACGAGAATTTATTTTTAACACTATAATTATTAACAAAAACCAATTTAAACAATGACAAATTTTAAAACAATTGCAATCGCTTTATTAGTAGCTTTCGGAACAGGAACAGTAACTGCACAAACAAAAAAAGTTGACGCAACAAAAAGTTCCATCACTTGGTTGGCAAAAAAAGCAACTGGTCAACATGAAGGAACTGTAAACATTAAAGATGGTGCCTTAACTTTCAAAGGAAAAAATGTTGTAGGTGGAAATTTCACCGTTGACATGACTTCTATGACAACAACCGACTTAAAAGCAGGTCAAGGAAAAGAAAAATTAGACGGTCACTTAAAATCAGAAG
>CANINJ010000008.1 GCA_947468985.1 Bacteroidota bacterium | reverse complement strand
GCTGCAACCATTCTATAAAACCTTTGGTAATGGCGGCTCGAATTCCATTTACATTATAGGAAATAATTTTCATTATTATATTTCAAATTTATATTCCCAAAAGTAATAAAAAACTTGAACGTACAATACAGAAAATACAAAGAAAATCGAAACCCATTTTCGTCGGTTACACGAGAATTTTCCTATCTTTGTTTTTCGTTTTAAATTTAAATTATAAATGGGTTTAGTTACCGCAAAAGAGGTTGCCAAAGCAATTAATGCAGACAAGTACGGTGTTTTCGGTACTTTTTCAGGCTGGTTACTGATGAAGGCTTTAAAAATATCTACCCTAAATAAGGTGTATGATAGAAATAAACATTTGAAAGACGTTCCGTTTTTAAATGCCATTTTAGATGATTTAGAAATTAAATTTGAAATTCCAGAAGAAGATTTAAAACGTTTGCCAAAAGAAGGTGCTTATATTACTATTTCAAATCATCCATTGGGCGGAATTGACGGAGTTTTATTATTGAAATTAATGCTCGAAAGAGAGCCTAATTTTAAAATAATAGCCAATTTTCTTTTGCATAGAATTGAACCTCTGAAAAAATATATAATGCCGGTGAATCCTTTTGAAAACCACAAAGATGCAAAATCAAGTGTGGTGGGAATAAAGGAAACATTGCGTCATTTGCGTGATGGAAAACCTTTAGGAATGTTTCCAGCTGGCGAAGTTTCTACTTATAAAGACGGGAAAATAGTGGTTGATAAACCTTGGGAAGAAGGCGCAATAAAAGTAATTCGAAAAGCACAAGTTCCTGTTATTCCTATTTATTTCCATGCTAAAAACAGTAAATTATTTTATTTTTTATCCAAGATAGATGATACGTTGCGCACTGCAAAGTTACCTTCTGAATTATTTTCCCAAAAAGACAGGGTAATTAAAGTTAGAATTGGCAAACCAATATCTGTTAACGAACAAAACGAGCATACAACTATTGAAGATTATTCGGAATTTTTACGACGAAAAACCTATATGTTGGCAAAACCATTTCAAAAAGAAACTCCTTTTTTGCCAACACCAAATTTGAAACTCCCTAAAAAAGGGCCCAAACAAATTGTAACTGGCGCCTCTAAGGAAAATATGATTTCGGAAGTTGATGCTTTACGAACTGCCGATTGTCGTTTATTGCAAAGTAAAAATTATGAAGTGTTTTTTGCAGAAGCCAATAAAATTCCAAGTATTCTTCATGAAATAGGTCGTTTGCGAGAAATTACTTTTAGAGAAGTTGGCGAAGGGACAAATGAATCCATTGATATTGATAAATTTGATAAATATTATCATCACATGTTTTTGTGGGATGAAGATGCAAAAAAAATAGCGGGCGCCTATAGAATGGGGTTGGGTTCCGAAATTTATCCAAAATATGGAATTGACGGTTTCTATTTGAACGAACTTTTCCGTTTTGAACCCGAATTGCATGATATGATGTGCAAATCTATCGAAATGGGTCGCGCCTTTATCATTAAAGAATACCAACAAAAACCGATGCCGCTTTTCTTACTTTGGAAAGGAATTATTCACACGACATTGCGATTTCCGGAGCATAAATTTTTGCTTGGCGGCGTAAGTATTAGCAATCAATTTTCAGATTTTTCAAAATCGTTAATGATTGAATTTATGAAATCTAATTTCTACGACCCTTATATTGCTCAATATATTCATCCAAAAAAAGCATTTAAAGTTAAACTTAAAGATGCCGATAAGGATTTTGTTTTCAATGAAGCAGAATCGGATTTAAACAAATTTGATAAAATAATTGATGAGCTAGAGCCAGGTTCTTTGCGTTTACCAGTTTTAATAAAAAAATATATTAAGCAAAATGCACGTGTAGTTGCTTTCAATGTTGACCCTTTATTTAACAATGCTGTTGATGGGTTAATGTATATTAGAATTTCCGATATTCCTGACAGTACTGTAAAGCCAGTTATGGAAGAGTTCCAAGCAGAATTAGAGCGTAAATTAGCCGAAAAAGGAGAAATTTAATTCCAATTAATTTACCACACTATTTGGATTATATCCTTCATACGCCATTTCTTTTTCATTGAAAACAACTCCAAATTGCTCCAACTCGGATAGTATTGGCAAATAAACTTCTTTTTTAATTGGAAGTTGAACTCCAGGAGTTGTTATTTTTCCATTTAAAATTAGTAAAGTCGCAATGGCTACTGGTAGTCCAACTGTTTTTGCCATCGCAGTGTAGGTTTGGTCATCGCCAAGGCAAACCATTTTTGCATCAATCTGTCTTTTTTCACCATTAATTTCAAATCCAAATTTGTGATACATCACAATCATATCTTTGTCATTTGGCTGAAGTGTCCAGCTATCGCTTAGAATTTTCTCTAAAATTTGTGCTGGAGTAGCATTTTTCAAACCTACAATTTTATTAGAATTGAAAATATCTAATTCTAATAATTTGTCCCACATCACATCATCTTGATCAATTTTTAGAATTAATCGTGTTTTTATTTCAACCGAATCTGTTGGGTGATACGGCAAAAATGAATTGGTAAACTGTCTGTAATTCATCGTTTCAGAATCGTCCATTGTATAGGAATCGTCGGTCATTCCTAGTTGTACAAACATATTCCAGGCTTTAGAATACCCCACTCTTCTCAAGGTTCCTCGGTATAAAGTCAGTACGTTATCAAGTCCATAAATGCTTCTGTATTTCAGCGAATCCCGATTGGCATACGCCTCAAATCTTCCGTAATTTTCAACCTCCATAAACTCGGTTCTGCTGAACAATTTATGATAAGGAATGTATTTATAAGTTCCTTCTTGTATGAATTTTGCTGTGCCGCCTTGACCTGCTAAAACTACATTTCGGGGTGCCCAAGTAAATTTATAATTCCACAAATTAGTATCGGATTCAGGCGCAACTAAACCGCCACAAAAAGATTCAAAAAGTATCATTTTGCCTCCTTTATCCCGAATTTCATCAATGGTTTTCATCGCACTCATGTGGTCAATTCCTGGGTCTAAACCAATTTCATTCATAAAAACCAAATTATTTTCTTTGGCTGCAGCATCTAATTCTTGCATCGCATCGCTGATATAGGAAGCGGTTACTAAGTGCTTTTTATAAACAATACAATCTTTTGCGACCTCAATATGTAAGTGTGCGGGCAACATTGATATCACAATATCTGCCTTTTCAATTGCTGCTTTTCTTTGATTTTCGTTTGATATATCTATGGCAATAGCCGTTGCATTTGGGTGGTTGTTAGTTTTGCGTTGTGCCAATTCCAAAGCAATATCTGCAATAGTAAGATGAAGTTGTTCCTGATTGGATTTGTTCAGTAAATACTGTATTAATGAAGAAGCTGATCTGCCCGCTCCGATTATTAAGATGTTTCTCATTTTTTATAAATATAACACAAATGTAAGAATTTGTTATATTTATAACTATTTTAAATGCAAAAAAAGAGGGTTTTTACTATTTTAAAAAAGTTTTAAAGTGCTTTAATTACATAAGTAACGATTCCCCAGATGATTAATTCGTTTTCTTCGGTAACTTTTATGGGAGAATAATTTGGATTTTCTGGCATCAGATACAGACAGTCTTTTTCAACTAAAATACTCTTCACAGTAAATTCTCCGTCAATAAAACAAATCGCAATTTTATTGTTTTGAGGCTCTAAGCTTCGGTCAACAACCAAAACATCTTTGTCGTTAATGCCCGCATCAATCATAGAATTTCCTTTGACTTTTATATAAAATGTTGCCAGTATATTTTCGCTTAATTCTTTATTTAAGTCGATATTCATTTCCATAAAATCCCCTGCTGGAGATGGAAATCCTGCCGAAACACCTTCTTTTACGAAAGGAATTTTTATTTCACTTTCAAAGTCTGGTAAGAAAAAAGTGAGGTTTTGTTTTTTGTTTATTGACATTTTATTTCGAGAATATCTTTAAAATTAGTCGTGAATTTTGGTGATAAATGATTTTGACGCATATTCCAAGTCAAGTTCAAATTCTGCGATGCTAATTTAACTTTTTTATCTCCAATTTTTTTATTTAAATAATCTATTGTCTTCATTAGTGCCAAATGTTTAGGATTTTCCTCCTCGAATAATTGAAATTGTTTACAGTTTTCAGGGACAAATTCAGAGACAACAACACCAGCTTTTTTAAACTTCATGTTTTCATTTCCTGCGTGCAATTTTTTAAGCATTTCAATTGCAACATTTGAAATAGTAAGTGTAGAATTTGTCGCAAAAGGCAAAGTAACCGCCATATTAAAATAATATTTAGACGTTTTAACGGTGTGTCTGTCAATTATTAACATTACAATTATGGTGTGACAACAGTCCTTTTGTTGGCGTAATTTCTCTGCACAAATGGAAGCAAATGTAGCAACTCGTTCTCGTAACAAATCAAAATCTGAAATTTGTTTTGGAAAACTCCTTGTGGTAGCAATGCTTTTCTTTTGATTTGAAATGAGTTCTAAATCCAACACAGATTTCCCTTCTAATTCATATTTAAGTCGGAGTCCAACAACACCCAATTCTTTTCTAATCCAATTTTCGTTTTGTGGTTGTATAAAATCGAAAGCGGTATTGATATTTCGTAATTTTACCTTCTTCGTTGTTCGGTTTCCAATGCCCCAAACGTCTTCAATCTTAGTCCATTTAAGGGCTTTAATTCGTTTTTCTTCAGTATCAATACAATAGATTCCAGAAGTTTTATCTTGAAATTTTTTCGCAATTTTATTCGCTACTTTCGCCAATGTTTTATTAGGTGCAAAACCAACACAAACAGGAATTCCAACCCATTTTTGAATTCTTTTTTTCATTTGAACGCCATAATTATGAAAATCAGGAACCGCCATTCCATCAAAATTCATAAATGCTTCGTCGATGCTGTAAATTTCTAAATTTGGTGAAAATTTACTCAAAATACGCATTACACGATTGCTTAAATCTCCATATAAAGCATAATTTGAAGAGAAAACCTTTACATTTTTTTCCTTCACAACGTCTTTAATTTGAAATAATGGCGCACCCATCGGAATCCCAACTGCCTTTGCCTCATTGCTCCGAGCAATCACACATCCGTCATTATTGGATAAAATCACGACAGGTTTGCCGTTGAATTCTGGTTGGAAAACACGTTCGCAAGAAGCGTAAAAATTATTGCAATCTACAAGTGCGTACATTCTACAAAATTACAGAATATGCCGCAACAGAAGTAATTTACAAAAGTTAATTTTCGTGATTGTTGATAAAAATTTTAGAGGGTTTTTGTAAAATCAAAATTGATTTATTGTGCAAAAAAAATTAAAGCACCATCAAATTACAACCTCGAATATCTGAATTGTCAAAACGTCCTAAAACCTCAAAAGAAGTATTCGATTTTTTTCTGCCTAAATCTTGAGTTGCGATAAAAGAACACGAATTGAAATTAGCCAAATCAATTACATTAATTCCTCCAGATTTGCCGTTTTCGAGATACGTAAGCGCATCTTCTGTGTCACGAATTAGGATTTGCATCCAAGAAGGACATTCAAAAACACCCTCGCCAAGAGAATAGGCTTGCGATAATAATTCCGTCATTCCATATTCAGAATGAATTGCAGAAACGCCGAATCCAGCGCAAAGTTGCTCGTGTAATTCTTCCCGAATCATTTCCTTGCGCTTGCCTTTCATTCCGCCAGTTTCCATAATTATGGTGTTTTTTAATTGAAAATTTTGCTTTTCAATTAAATCCAATAAGGCATACGTAACGCCTATTAAAATAACATTTTTACTCGAAGAATCTAATGCTTTTAATTTCTCGATTAAGGCTTCGAGATTGTGAAGATAAAAACCACTTTCCGAGTTATTTGATTGTAAAATAAGGTCTTTTACCATATAAATCAAAGACGATCCTTCGCGTTCCAAATAAGACGGAAGCAATGCCAAAACAACATAATCTTCAATGTTTCCATAAAATTGGGAAAACCCTTTTCGGTAGCTTTGTTCGTATAATGAAACATCGGTAACCAAATGTTTGCTGGTGATTACACCCGTTGAACCGCTGCTGATAAACGTTTCTTGAATAGGATTTGAATTGGAAACTACAGCGTGACTTTTGAAAAACTGTATTGGTAGAAATGGAATTTGCTGAACTGATTTTATCTTTTGAACGTTAACATTCATAAGATTACAAAATTCATTGTACACCAAATTATGTTCATATTGAAAACGGAAAACCTTCAACGCAATTTTTTCAAATTGTTTCTGATTAGAAATACTAAATATGTCGTCCGATGAAATCAAGAATTATATTTTTTGCAAAGATAGGCCTTGTATCGAAAAAGATAGGAAATTAATGAAAAATAAAGTCGCAAAAATATAAGGTTGCAAGCAAATGTCAACTCCATTATTTCAAACTATACTTTAAATTTTTTTAAAACTACAATTGCGGCCCTGCTTTTACTAAGTTTTCACCTTCCTCATTATCGGTATATTGCGCAAAATTCTTAATAAATAATTCAGCTAAATCGGTTGCTTTTGTATTCCATTCCGAAGCATCAGAATACGTATTTCTTGGGTCTAATATTTCCGTACTTACGCCTTCCAAAGACGTTGGAACTTCAAGATTAAAAATAGGAACAAATTGAGTTTCCGCTTTTTCCATTGAACCATCCAAAATTCTATCTATAATAGCTCGGGTATTTTTTATAGAAATTCTTTTTCCAGTTCCGTTCCAACCCGTATTTACCATATAGGCTGTGGCATTGTGTTGCTCCATTTTCTTAACTAATTCTTCACCATATTTTGTTGGGTGTAAGCATAAAAAGGCTTTTCCAAAACAGGCAGAAAATGTTGGTTCAGGCTTTGTAACTCCTCTTTCTGTTCCTGCTAATTTTGCGGTAAAACCTGAAAGAAAGAAATATTTTGTTTGTTCTGGTGTCAATTTTGAAACAGGAGGCATAACCCCAAAAGCATCAGCAGTAAGAAAGATAACTTTTGTTGCGTGACCCGCTTTTGAAACTGGTTTTACAATATTATCAATGTGATCAATAGGATAAGAAACCCTTGTATTTTGGGTAACTGAACCGTCTTTAAAGTCGATATTTCCGTTAGCATCCAGCGTTACATTTTCCAATAAGGCGTTTTTGCGAATGGCACCGTAAATATCTGGTTCGTTTTCTTTACTTAAATCGATGGTTTTTGCATAGCAACCGCCTTCAAAATTGAAAACCCCTTCATCATCCCAACCGTGTTCATCATCGCCAATTAATTCCCGTTTTGGATCTGTTGACAACGTTGTTTTTCCAGTTCCTGACAATCCGAAGAAAACAGCTACATCGCCATCTTTTCCTTTATTTGCAGAACAATGCATCGATGCAATTCCTTTCAATGGTAAATAATAATTCATCATTGAAAATAAGCCTTTTTTCATTTCACCACCATACCAAGTTCCTCCAATTAATTGGATTTTCTCGGTTAAATTGAAGGCTACATAAACCTCGGAATTCAATCCATAATTAGCATATTGTTTGAAACTGGTTTTAGAACCGTTCATTACAACGAAATCAGGTTCTCCAAAATTTTCTAATTCTGCATCTGTTGGTCTGATGAACATATTTTTAACAAAGTGAGCCTGCCACGCCACTTCCATAATAAAACGCACTTTTAATCGGGAATTTTCATTTGCACCACAAAAAGCATCTACAACATATAATTTTTTTCCTGAAAGTTGTTCAACGGTTGTTTGTTTTAATGCATTCCAAGTATCTTGAGAAATACCTTTGTTGTCATTTATTGCTTTGTCAGAAGTCCACCAAATAGTGTCTTTTGTAATGGCATCATTAACGATATATTTATCTTTTGGTGAGCGACCAGTGAAAACACCCGTCATTACATTTACAGCTCCAAGTTCCGATAATTGTCCTTTTTCAAATCCTTCTAAATTTGGATTTAATTCTTCATTATACAAAAATTCAAACGACGGATTGTATATAATATCTTGAGCGTTTTTGATACCATATTTTTCCAACGAAATCGATATAGTAAATTGGCTGTAATTGTCCATAAAATTGGTTTAAGTTTGAATATTTATTTTGCAAAAGTAAATATTTAAAACAATCTATTTTGCATTTTTAATAAAAATTATAGGTTTTTTCTATAAAAATTAACAAATAAACAAACCCAGCCCGATAAAAATAACAATCCTCCAATTGGCGTAATAAATCCAAATGGGCTAAAATCAAATGGAAGAATCCTATTTATTGCGAGAAAATACAGAGAGCCTGAAAAAAGTAAAATACCAAAAATAATAGTATAAAAAATAACTTTTTTTGCTTTATCTGAGATGTCTTTGTTTGTGCCAATAAACAACAAAAATAAAGCATGATACATTTGATATTTAACTCCCGTTTCAAAAGTATTGAGTTCTGAAATGTCTAAAACTTTCTTTAAAGCATGTGCGCCAAAAGCCCCTAAAATAATTGATACTAATCCTAAAAAAGCTGCCGTTGCAATAATTTTTCTATCCATTTTTATTGTTTGTAAAATACATTACAAAAATATGCGTTATGTAGTGTAATCTGTTAATTAAATTCAATTTTAACACTTTGAAACACCTAAAATAATTCTATTTTTGCACTTATATAAAAAACGATGAGGAAATTTATTTTTACAATTATTTTGGTTCTTAGCTATAGTTTTAGCTTTTCACAAATAAAACCAAACGAAAGATTAGTTTATGCAGCTTCTTATAACATGAGTGGCTTAATGACACAATTAGCACAAGTTACGATGGAAACAGAAATGATGGAAACTTCTAAAAACACCTTTCTCCATCTGAGTTGCCAAGCTGCCACTTATAGTAAATGGGATTCCTTTTTTAAAATTAGAGATTTATATGAATCGTATGTAAATCCAACAACTTTAAAACCAAGTTTATACAAACGAAGCATCAATGAAGGGGGTTATACCAAAACCGAAAAATACCTTTTTAAACCTGATGGAAAAACCATTATAAGCACATCAAAAAGAAAAAACAAACCTGAAACTAAAAAAACCTTCACGATTGGAAATTCAACACAAGATATTGTTTCTATCATTTATAAGTTGAGAACAATTGATTTTCAAAATTTTAAAAACGATCAAACCAAGTCATTCGTAATTGTATTTGACGAAAAAGAAATACCAGTTTTAGTGAAATTTATGGGAAATGAAACCGTTTCTGCGGGGAATTTAGGAACAAAAAACTGTTATAAAATTTCAATTTCTGCTAAAACTGACGCTTTAAAAGGAAAAGACAAAAACTTAATTTGGATTACTGCCGATACTAAAAAAATTCCTGCTTTAATCAAATTTAGCATCCCTGTTGGAACAGGACAATTAACATTATCAAACGCAACTGGAATTTAAAAACCCAATTATGAGAAAATTATTTTTAGTTTTAGCAATTGTTTTTACTGCTTTAAGCATTGTATTTGCTTTTTTACCTTTAGGAACTTTGGCGGTAATTCCAATTGGAATTGCAATACTATTTGGATTTTTAGCACTCAAAAAATCAGATTTAAAACAACAAAAAGTAGTAAAAGTAACTTTGCTATTTGCCATTTTATCACTTGTATTTGTAGTTGGAAAAGAAGTTTTTACCAAAGACGAAGTGGTTGTTGACAAACAATTTGACACTAAAAAATCTGAATCTAAAAAAGAAGCCAAGAAAGATTTAGAAGAATTAGACGGTTTGTAAATTAATTCTAGTTCACCAGTTTTGAGTTTTTTACGATAAACACATAAAATATTTAAAGCAAGTTAGGTATTAGAACTTAAAGAGGAGGTATAGTAACGGTTTGCTTTTTTAGTTCTTATATGAAATTCAGATTCGCTGTGTTTTGTATTATATTTGTCTTTCAATTATATCAATAATGAAATATTTATTTGCCATTTTCATAACGGTTTTTTCAACTCAGATTGGCTTTTCACAAAATAATCAATTGTGGAAAGGATATTTCTCTTATAAACAAATTAAAGATATTTCTCAATCGCCAACTATAATTTTTGCAGCAGCAGAAAATACGCTGTTTTCAAAAAATCTCACAACCAATTCCCTTAAAACAACCAATACAATTGATGGTCTTTCCGGCCAAACAATTACTTCAATGTATCACAGTTCTGCTTTTAATAAAACAATTATTGGATATGAAACGGGATTAATTATTATTCTGAACGAAGCAGATGGCTCAATGTTAAATGTTGTAGATATCATCACAAATGGCGTAAATCAAAATTTAAAAAGAGTCAATCATTTTATGGAAAATGAGGGAATTCTTTATGTTTCGTGCGATTTTGGAATAGTTCAGTACAATTTGGAGACTTTAGGTTTTGGGGATACGTATAGAATTGGGGATTTCGGAACAGAAATAAAAGTAACACAAACGGCAATTCATAATGGCTTTATTTATGCTGCAACTTCAAATGGAATTCGTAAAGCAAGTATTTCAAATCCAAATTTAAATGATTACAACCAATGGACAGTTGTGAATGGTGGTGGATGGTCTGGAATTGAAACCTTCAACAATGAATTGATTGCAACTTCAAATTGGGGACAAGTTTTTAAATTAAGCGGAACGGCATTAGTGTCCTTTGTTTCACTTCCTTTGATTGCTGAAGATTTAAGAGCTAACGCAAATTATTTAATGATTACAACTGTTAACAGTATTTATATTTACAATGAAAATTTGAGTTTGATTTTACAAATAAATAGTAATCAAATTCCAGATATTACAGCCAAATTTACTTGTGCTACTATTATAAATGACGTTGTATATATTGGAACTTTGGAGGATGGGATTTTAACAACAACAATTGGAAACCCAACAGTTTTTGACTATTTAAGTCCCGATGGCCCGTCAAGAAACGCCCTTTTTGCAATAAATGCAGCCACTTCAAATTTATGGGCGGTTTATGGCGGTTATTCAGCAGATTACAATCCTTATACATACGATTTTAATGGACTTAACACGTATGGGTTTAGTAAATATTCAGAAAATGGTTGGTTAAACATTCCCTATTCTCAAGTTTTAGGAGCAAAATCATTATCGAAAATTACAGTGAATCCTAACAATATTAATCAGGTTTTTATAAGTTCCTTTTTTTCAGGATTATTAAAAGTTGAAGACGATATTCCTTTGGTTTTGTTCAATGAAAGCAACAGCACATTACAGTCATTAGTGTTAAATCCGCCAAATCCTAACTACAAAGACATTCGTATAAACGGAGCTGCATTTGATAAAACTGGAAATTTATGGATTGGAAATGGCTGGAATAAAAACGGATTAAAAAAATTAGATCCTCAAGGAAACTGGTCGAGTGTGAACTTAGAATCCATCTCTCAACGTTCTTTTGATGACAGTTACGGTGAAGTTGTTGTGGATAAATACGGAACAAAATGGATGGCTTCAAGTTATGATGGCGTTGTGGCATACAATGAAAACGGAAATATTTTTAAGAAAATCTCATTAGGTGCCGAATTAGGAAATCTTCCAGTTGTAGATTCTAGAGTCGTTGCAATTGACAAAAAAAATCAACTTTGGATAGGAACAATAAGTGGGTTAAGGGTTCTTTCAAGTGTAGATCGTTTTTCTACAGATGTTCAATTAACCTCAAATCCGATAATAATTTTGGAAGATGGTTTGGCGCAAGAATTATTATATGAGCAATTTATTACAGATATTGTAGTTGATGGAGCCAATAATAAATGGGTTGGAACGGCAGATTCTGGTGTTTTCCAATTTTCTCCAGATGGGCAACAAACGCTACATCGATTCACATCAAGCAATTCTCCTTTGCCAAGTAATGCGATAAATGACATTGATATAAATCCAACAACAGGTGAAGTTTTTTTTGCAACTGACAAAGGAATGGTGGGTTTTAAAGGCACTGCAACCGATGCAAGTTCCGATTTGAACAATGTGTTAGTATATCCAAATCCAGTGCGTCCAGAATTTGAAGGAACAGTAAAAATCAGTGGACTTTTAAATAAATGCACCGTAAAAATCACAGATATTGAAGGAAATCTTGTTTATGAAGAAATTTCAGAAGGAGGAACAATCGAGTGGGATACTAAAGCATTTGGCAAATATAAAGTTGCCTCGGGCGTTTATATGATTTTTATTTCTGCACAAGACGGAGTAGAAGCCAAAGTCAAAAAAGTAATGATTATTAGGTAATTTTTTTGGTTTTGAGTTGGGTTGTCTTCACAATCTGCAACTTTAAACTATAAATTTTAAACAAAAAAATGTTAGTTAAAACCAAAGCGATTGTTATTTCTTCTATTAAATATCAGGAAAAAAGCTTGATTGTAAAATGTTTTACTCAATCCGATGGTTTAAAATCCTATTTTGTTAGAGATGCTTTTTCATCACGAAAATCAAATCAAAAAATCGCCTATTTTCAACCTTTATCAATTCTTGAAATTGAAGCCGTTCACAAAAATAAAGGCACTTTAGAAAATTTCAAAGAAATAAAATTAGCGATACCATTTCAAACCATTCATAACGACGTAATCAAAAGCACTATTGTTATGTTTCTGTCTGAAATGCTGCATTTTTCTATTCAAGAAGAAGAAAAAAATGAGCCTTTATTTATGTTTTTAGAAACAGCATTAACATGGTTCGACACACACGATGAAATTGCAAATTTCCATTTAATTTTTTTATTAGAAACCTCTAAATATTTAGGTTTTTATCCTGATATTTCAGATGTAAATTTGCCCTATTTTGAAATGTCAGAAGGTATTTTCACTCCATTTCATGGAATTCGCTCGTTGACGCGACACGAAAGCAATTTGTTCAAAAAACTCTTGGACCTGAAGTTTGAAAACGACCATAAATCATTTCATACTACTGAAAGACAAATACTTATAAAAATTTTAATTGATTTTTATACGCTACATTTAGATAGTTTCAAAAAACCCAAATCATTAGATGTTTTGAAAGAAGTTTTTTCATAAATGAATGTGAAAAAATGAAGTAAAATCAAATCTAACGCTTATATTTCATAAATTTAATTCTTCAAAAGAAGTATATTTGCAAATACTAATTTAGTAATTCAAAGAAGCAATGCAAAGCCATTGTGGATAAAATCAGAAAAATGTTAAAGCAATTCCTAAATTTAAAATTATCACAAAAATTATCTCCACAACAAATCCAGTTGATGAAGCTAATTCAATTACCAACGCAAGCATTTGAGCAACGTTTATTGGAAGAAATGAACGAAAATCCCGCTTTAGAAGCAGGGAAAGAAGAAGATAATTTCGAAAAAGACGAATATGATAATGAGGATTACGATGATTATGATGCTTCTGAATCCGACCGAATTGAAGCGGAAGACATCAATATTGACGATTATTTAAGCAACGACGAAATTCCTGATTATAAAACTCAAATCAATAATTATAGCGATGAAGATTCAGACAGAGAGTCGCCATTGGCAGCGCCTGTGAGCTTTCATCAGGATTTAATTAATCAGTTGAATACCTTTATTTTAAATGACAGCGAGCGTGAAATTGCTGAATTTTTAGTTGGAAATATTGATGACATGGGCTATATCAGAAGAAGTGTACAAGATATTGTTGACGATTTGGCCTTTACGCAAGGTGTTTACACCGATGAAAAAACGGTAGAAGATTTATTGCACGTCATTCATGAATTAGAACCTTCGGGAGTTGGCGCACGCGATTTACAAGAGTGTTTGTTGTTACAATTGAAACATAAAACTCCAACAGAATCAATAGCTTTGGCGACTTCTATTTTGTCGGAACAGTTTGATGCTTTTACAAAAAAACATTACGAGAAATTAATTCAGAAATTCAATGTTTCAAATGAGCAACTCAAAAAAGCCATTCACGAAATAGAAAAATTGAATCCAAAACCAGGAGGATCTTTTACTGGAAATAATAAAATTACGGAAAATGTAGTTCCTGATTTTGCCATTAGAATAGTAGACGGCGAATTAGAACTCGCCATAAACGGACGAAATGCGCCTTCTCTTCACGTTTCCAAAGACTATCAGGAAATGATGCAAACATATAAAGATTCAAGAGATAAATCGAATTCACAAAAGGAAGCGGTTCAGTTTATCAAACAAAAATTAGATTCTGCAAAGTGGTTTATCGACGCCATCAGACAACGCCAAGAAACACTTTATGTGACTATGAATGCGATTATGCATTTTCAAGAAGAGTTTTTCCTTGACGGCGAAGAAACAAAAATGAAACCGATGATTTTGAAAGACATTGCCGATATGGTAGGTCTTGATATTTCAACTATTTCACGTGTTGCTAATAGCAAATATGTTGAAACGCCTTACGGAACAAAACTCATTAAAGAATTCTTTTCTGAAGCAATGAAAAACGACCAAGGCGAAGATGTTTCAACGCTTGAAATTAAGAAAATCTTGCAAAATGTAATTGCTGAAGAAGACAAACACAAACCTTTGCCAGACGATCAATTGGCAGAGATATTAAAAGAAAAAGGCTACCCAATTGCTCGAAGAACAATAGCAAAATACAGAGAACTATTAGATATTCCTGTTGCCAGAATGAGAAAGAAAATGTAAAAACGTAACTGATTTGAAAAAATTTCTATCCTTTTTCTCGTATCTTTTTCATCCGATTTTCGTGCCAGTTTTCGGAACATTATTCTATTTTCTTTTCAGTAATTACTATTTTACCGAGCAACAAAAGTACCTTATTCTGCTGCAAATCATTATAATTACTATATTAATTCCAATATCTTTTTATTACTTATTGCGCTCTTTTGGAAAAGTGGATTCAGTGATGGTTTCCCAATTGTCACAACGTAAATTCCCATTGCTACTTCACGCTATTTTAATTTTTCTTTTGATTACAAAAAGCATTACCGCCGAAGTAATTCCAGAATTATATTACTACTTTTTAGGGGGATTAATCAGTACTTTTCTGTTGTTGATTTTATTACTTTTGAAAATAAAAGCTAGTATTCACATGTTGGGAATTAGTACTTTAACTGCTTTTGTAATGGCGTTGAGTTTTCACTATCTCAGTAATGCTATTTACACCATTGCGATTCTTGTAGCAATGAATGGACTTGTGGCATCTTCAAGATTAGAAATGCAAGCGCATACAAATAAAGAATTGGTAATTGGATTCTTTTCGGGGATGCTTCCGCAAATAATTCTAACTTATTTTTGGTTATAATATATAGAACATAAATCCAAAATTCAAAGTATTCACATCAAGAGAATTGCGATTTAAAAATGCCGATTTAAAAATGGGATTTAAGCCATAATAAACATAGAAATTTACCGTATTATAACCTACACTTAAATAAGTTCCGTATTGAAATTTATTCAAATCAGAATTTCCAGTAACTTCATTAGTTACTTGACTGTCAACATATTTTGATCTGTCGTAAACCAAATAACTAAATTTAAAACCTGTATAAACCCTCCAAAATTTATGACTTTCAGGGGTTGACGTTCTCCATCGAAATTCAACTGGAATATCTAAATAGTGAAGTGTCAATTTATTGGTATCATAACTAATTAGCGATGATGTTGGATTGTATTCTATGATTCCGTTGGTTTCTGAAATCAATATATTTTGATTATAATTATTTATAGAATAGCCAATACCAGCTGCTATCGATTTGGTTCTATTTTTATTAAAAGGCATATCTCTTAAAATTCCAAGAGAAAAACTAGGTGTAAATTTATTTTGAGAAATCCCAGTAGGGCGATTTACAAGCGTATTGTAAGTAACTCCAATATAAAATTGGTCTTCTCTATAAAGTGAGTCAACTGCTTCAAAATCTGGCGTAACTTGAGAATATGCGTTAATAAACGTTACCGATAAAATACTGATTAATAGAATTCGCATACTGTTTTATTTGTGGTTTTAAAGATACAAAAAATAAATAGCCCTACAATTTCATCAGAATGATATTACTTCTCCCCATCCCATTCGGCATAAAATTGAGATAAAAAGGATTCCATAAAATGATGTCTTTGTGTTGCAATTTCTTTTCCTGTTTTGGTGTTCATTATATCTTTCAAAAGCAACAATTTTTCATAGAAATGATTGATTGTTGGCGCCTCTGAATTTTTATATTCTTCCTTGTTCATATGAAGATTTGGGGCAATATTTGGACTGTATAACGACCTGTTTTTGAATCCCCCATAATTGAAGGTGCGTGCAATTCCGATTGCGCCAATAGCGTCTAAACGATCGGCATCTTGAACAATATCTAATTCTAAAGAATGGAATTTTTTGATTACATTTCCCCCTTTAAAGGAAATATTTTCTATAATATTAATAACGTGAACAATCATGTTTTCAGATACATTTTCGCTTTCTAAAAACAATCTTGCTTTTTTTGGACCCACAGTTTCATCGCCATTATGAAATTTGCTGTCGGCAATATCGTGAAGTAAAGCGCCTAATTTCACTACTAAAATATCACAATCTTCACCATTTGCAATTAACAATGAATTTTTATAAACCCTTTGAATGTGAAACCAATCGTGCCCGCCTTCAGCATTTTCAAGCTCTCGTTTTACAAATTTAATTGTTGCATTAATAAGATCTGGGTTTATCATAATGGGTTTATTTAAATAAAAAATGCTGAATTTTAAAGACAGACTTCAAAACTCAACATTTAAAAATTACATATAATAAAACATTAAATTCTCGCTGGTTCTACCCATTTGAAAATTTGAGATTCTTGAGGAATGATTAATCTTTCCGAAATTTTAGCCATTCTTCCTGGTAATTTCATCAAATAATCACGCGCTTTTTCTGCTTCGTCTGTTAAATTTGAAATTTTATCAATTTCCCATTTATCAATTAATTTTTGCATAATATCTACATAATCACTTGCTGTATAAACGCCAATTCTTT